>ONIK01000008.1 GCA_900317865.1 uncultured Methanobrevibacter sp.
ATGACTGCAGGTATTCATGTGATTGGCTCTCCTGAAGCACTCATAGAAGAAAATATAATCAACTCCAATTCCAGAGGTATTGTTGTTGAAAATACCTATGTTGATATTATGCGCAATGAAATCAATGTCACTGATAATGGATTGGATGATTCCTATGGAATTTTTGCTGAAGGTGCAGATATTGCTATTGTTGGAAACAACATTACTTATGTCGGCAATACTGATGGTAAGACAATTAACAATGCTCTTAACTTAAAAGACTGTATCGAACCAATCGTAAGAGATAATAGTTTTAATATTGCTATCCCATCATGCTATGTTGACTGGAAAGAAATTCCTCCTTCAAGCGGTAATTGGGTCAAATTCCCTGTTTCTGAAGGTTTAGTATTTAATAACTGTTCTGATTTAGATTTATCTGCAAATGCAATTGGTGTTGAAGTCAATAATGTTGTTGGCGCATTTGATACCATTTATTGTATTGATATTAAAGATTCCGAGAATGTGAATGTGTCAGCAAATTTCATTTCTGGTGTAGGATGCTCATACATCTACGGATTATATATTGAAGCTAATGACTCATCTGTAGATGACAACTCTTTCATCATAAAATCTGACAATTATGCTAATGGTATTGAAATTGAAGCATCAATCAACACTGAAATCAACAATAATTACATTGAAGTGGAATCTCCTTCTGTTACTTATGGAATTTACTCCGGTATGAATGGTGGCGACTTGGAGGTTGAATACTTTAACAATACTATTCTTGCTACTTCCGATATTGTCTATGGTATGGAGTTATGCGGAACTGCTGAAAATGTGCAGGAAAATGTTATTACTGTAATGGGTAATAAGACCACAGGTATTGCTGCCAAATCAGAGGATCTAAATATCTTTGTTAATGAAATCAATGCTTTAGGTGAAAACTTAGGAAACTCCACAACTACTGATTCATTTACTCCAATGACTGTAGGTATTCATTTGCTTGATACCAAAGCAAGAATTGGCCGCAATACAATTGTCTCTAACTCCAGAGGTATTGTTGCTGAAAATGGCCGTGTTAGTATTAATGGTAATGAAATTACTGTTGAGGACAATGGTTTGGATGATTCCTATGGAATCTTGGCTGAAGGTACAGATATTGCTATCTTTGATAACAACCTAACTTATGTCGGCAACACTACCGGTAAAACAATAAACAATGCGGTTAACTTGAAAGACTGTATTGAACCACTTGTCATGGATAATGAATTCAATATTACTCTTCCATCATGTTATGTTGATTGGAAACAGAATCCTGATGGAAGCTGGGTAAGCAGTCCTATAAGTGAAGGTATCGTCATAGATTCTGCTGATTTATATCTTCTCGACAACAATATTGTTCTAAACTATGATGGTGTTGTTGGAGATTATGATACCATTTATGCAGTGGATATTAAGTCAGATAATTCCAGTATTGAATCTAATAAAATCAACGCAAACGGACACTCATACATTTACGGATTATTAATTTCTGGTGAAAATTTCACTGTTGAAAACAACACTATGAATGTAATGTCAGATGACTTCTATGCTAACGGTATTGATATTGAAGGACCTGCTAGCGGTGTTGTCAAAGACAATAAAATCGCAACTAATGCGAAAGGTGTTGTATATCCAATTTATTCTGCAATGTCAAACGGAAATATAACTGCAGATTATGTGAACAATAATATTATTGCTTATGCACAAACTGCTTATGCTATGGAATTAGCTGGATTAAAAGAAAATGTTGAAGGAAATACAATATTAATTGGCGGTAATACTGCAATTGGTATTTATTCATTCTCTAAAGATATAAATGTAAACAATAATGCAATGTATCTTCTATCAAATGACACTTCTTCCACTGCATTTTTAGGCGAATTAGGTAATGCAACAATAACAGACAATAACATTTCAGTAATGGGTGAATACACTATTGATGTATCCGCTTGTGAAGCTTTAGTAAAAGATAACTATTTAAAAGCTAATGAATTAACCGGTGACGCATCCGTTAATTATGATCCTGATACTTCATCCGTTTACAACAACACTCCAAAAATGGATAAGTACTTCCTTACAACTGAAGGATTGCAAAAATATTATGGTAATACTACACCTTTAGAATTCATATTGACTGATGCTTCAGGCAAACCTGTTTCCAATAAAACAGTTATCATTACAATAAACGGTCAAAACTACACAAGAATTACTGATGTAAATGGTACAGCAAGAATTAACATTAATTTAAATGCTGGTAATTATGAAGTTAACGCAACCTATCTCGGTGAAGGATATAATTTAACTGAAACTGCTGAGATTGAAATTTTAAGCACTATTGAAGGTAAGGATATTACTAAAATTTATAGAAACGGTACTCAGTACTATGCAACTTTCACTGACAGTGAAGGTAACTTGCTTAAAAATACTGATGTAAACTTTAACATTAATGGAGTATTCTATACCAGAAAAACAAACGAAAATGGTACTGCCAGATTAAATATTAATTTAAACCCTGGTAAATATGTTATTACTGTATATAACACAAAAACCAGAGAACAAACAGCTAATAATATTACCGTTTTATCTTCCATTGTTGACAACAGTGATTTAACTAAATATTATAGAAACGCTTCTCAGTATGTAGTTAAAATCCTTGATGACACTGGTAACCCTGTTGGTGCTGGTAAAAACGTAACATTCAACATTAATGGTGTATTCTACACTAGACAAACCAATGCATCAGGAGAAGTTAAATTAAATATTAACTTACAACCTGGTAAATACGTAATTACAGCTAATTATAATGGATGTATGGTTTCAAACAGTATTACTGTATTGCCTACTTTGATAACAAAAGATTTAGCTATGAAATATAGGGACGGATCAACATTCAATGCAACAGTATTGGATGGCCAAGGTAAACCTTTAGCAGGTCAAAATGTAGAATTTAACATTAATGGTGTTTTCTATTCCCGTACAAGTGGAAATGATGGTATAGCTAAGCTTAATATCAACTTAATGCCTGGTAATTACATCATTACTTCATCCTATAATGGCTATTCTGTTGGAAATAAAGTTACAATTTCAGGTTAAGGATTTAATTTCCTTAACTTCTTTTTTTTATTTTTTTGCAATACTTTTATATTCTATTAAGTTCAATATTTAACTAACAAGTGTTAGTTATGAATAATAAAGAAAAAATTTTTCATGTTTCAATTGATTTGTTTTCGAAATATGGATATGATGGTGTATCTGTCCGTAAAATTGCTTCAGAAGTCGGAATAAAGGAAAGTTCAATATATAATCATTATAAAAGCAAGGAATCAATCTTGGATTCAATACTTGAATATTATATTGGAGTAATGACAAAAGAGGAAATTCCTCTAGCCCGGGCAAGTGAAAATCTTGATGTGGGCTTTGATTATTTCTATAACTTCGGACTGAAATTTTATATTGACCGGCTGAAAGAAGCCGATATGATGAAAATAACAAGAATCATTTTGGTTGAAGCATATCACAATGAAAAAATCAGAACATTTGTAAAGCAGGCAATAATTGAAGGCCCGATTAATGGCTGGATTGTACTGTTTGATTTGATGAAAGAAAAAGGACTGATTAAAGCAGATTGCAATTCAAGACAGCTTGCCGAATCCTTCTATTATTATGGTCTTTTTCTTTTGATAGAGCACTTTATAGTCAATTATCCTCAGGATGATGAAGAATTTTTAATGGAATTTGGCGAAAAGACACAAATTCATATTAAACTGCTTTACGATTCTGTAAAAATATGATGGGGGAAATAACATTAAGATAAGACTGGAATCACAAGATGATTATCTGGAAGTTGAAAATCTTGTAAGGGACTCCTTTTGGAACGTATATCGTCCGGGAGCATATGAACATTATATTGTACATAATTTAAGGGATGATGATTCTTTTATTCCTGATTTGGATTATGTTATTGAATGTGACGGCAGGATTATAGGCCATATTAATTATTCTGTGGGTTCAATAGATTATGGGGATGAAAAAACCGATGCAGTGGTATTGGGTCCTCTGGCTATTCATAAAAATTGTCAGAATCAGGGTTTTGGGTCTAAACTAATAGAATATACTTTAAACATTGCTGAAAAGAAAGGAATTCCATTCGTAGTGGTCATTGGTGATGAAAACTATTACCATAGGTTCGGCTTTATATCAGCATCAAATTATAATCTGTATTTGGATGGAACTGATACATCTGAAGAATGCCCTTTTTTCATGATGAAAATATTTGATGAAAGTAAAGTTGAAAATAAAAGGGGAATATTTTTCAATCCTCATGTATTTGATGTTGACGAAAATAATGTTGATGAATTTGACAAAAAATTTGAATATAGAGAAAAGCTAGTATTAGAAGGTCAATTGGGTGTTTAAATGAAATATTTAATAATTAACGGTTCTCCAAGAAGAAAAAATACATATGATGTTATAAAACAGGCAGCAAGTAATCTGGAAGGGGATTTTGAAGAAATCCATTTGATTGAAAAGCAGATTCCAATGTGTGTGGGCTGTATGAATTGTATAATGATTGGGGAGGACAGCTGTCCTCATTGCGATAAAGTTCAGCCTATTGTTGAAAAAATAAAAGAGTGTGATGCGGTTATTATAGGATCTCCTGTCTATGCAATGAACGTATCTGCTCTTTTGAAAAATTTTATAGACCATACTGCTTATCTTTACCACAGACCGCAGTTCTTTACGAAAAAAGGATTGGTTGTCGTTACAACTGCAGGTGCAGGTCATAAAAAGGTAGCCTCCTACATTGATGAAACATTAAGACATTGGGGTGTAAACAAGGTGTATAAAATTGCAATTGCCTGTGGAGGCAAGGAAACCCTTGAAACATCAAAAATCGATAAAGATGCAAATAAATTCGGAAAGGATGTTGAATCCGATAATCTGCATAATCCTAAATTTGGTGACATTATATTTTTCAATGTGTGGAAAGCCATGGCACTTTCGGACAATCCCATTGAAGTAGATAGTAAGTTCTGGAAAAGTAGTGGATTAATAAACCATGATTTTGCTCCTGAAATCAAATTGAATGTTATAAAGAAGCTATTTTCAAAAATAATGTTTGCTTTCTTTAAATTAATTTTTTAATTTTTAACAGCAAATACTGATGTTGGCATTCAGTTGAGGTAATGAATAAATATCCTTTAATATTATGAATAATAAATGTAATAGTGATGTCATTTAACTTAATTTCTGTTTTTTTAATTGCAGTGGCTCTTGCAATGGATGCATTTAGTGTATCTCTGACAAAAGGTTTCAGTCAAAAAAATCTTAAGAATAGGGAAATATTTTATTATGGACTGTTTTTTGGAGGATTTCAATGCATAATGCCTATTTTAGGATATTTCTGTGTAAGCACAATATCTGATCTTGTTCAATCTTTTGCACCGATAATAGGATTTGTTTTGCTTCTTGCAATAGGGCTTAACATGATTCGTGAAAGTCTTTCAGGGGATGATGATGAAATAACTGACAATTTCTCATTCAAGGAAGTGACACTGCTTGCAATAGCAACAAGTATAGATGCATTTGCCATAGGAATCACTTTTGCTCTTTTAAATGTTCCGATATGGATTTCATCATTAATAATTGGTGCAGTTGCATTTGCATTCAGCATTGTTGGTATATTTATTGGCCGTATTCTGGGCAATTGGCTGGGAGACAAATTCCAGATAATGGGTGGTGTAATTCTTATTCTGATTGGAATAAAGATTCTTCTGGGATGGTGATCTTATTTTTATTATTATTTAGCTCGGCTTAAAGTAATCCTGTATTTTTACAAGATAATAGTTAAGATATCCGAATGAAAGAATGGAACCTACAGCCATTCCGCATACCATACCGACATATATTCCGATATCATTCCATCCCAAAACAAATCCGAATAACCATGCAAATACTATTTCAAGAATTAATGCCCTTAAAATTGTAAACACTAAAGCTATTGTTCCTTTTCCCATACTTTGGAACAGGTTTCCAGCTATTATACCTAAAGGCATAGCCAATAAGAAGAAACATAGGATTCGAATTGCTTCGGTTATTCTTAGAGATAGAACTGAACTGTTTGCTGAATATGCGAATATGTGTGATAGTGGCTCTGCAAAAATAAAGCAGATTGCACAGATTATGATGGAAGATATTAAACCTAGCTTAATACCATAATTTCTGGCTATTTTCATGTTCTTATAGTTTCTGGCTCCATAGGCGGCACCACCAACTGTTAATGTTGCCACCCCAATACCAATCAGAGGAGCAATTCCAATTGAAATCAGCCTCCATGTTGCAGTATATGATGCTACGGCAATCGTTCCAGAAAGAAATGTCAGCCAATAATTCATTAAAATGGATACAAATGACAAAACAAATTGTTCGAGGCTTGCAGGAATTCCTACAACCAGAATGTCCTTATAGATATTTAAGTCTCTTTTATACTCTTTCATGCTTATTTTTAAAAAACTGTCTTTTTTAACAAACATCCAGTACATCATCAGAAACATTGGAGTTGCTGCGGATATTACTGTAGCCAGTGCAGCTCCGCTGACGCCTAATTTCAGGACATAAATAAATATCGGATCCAGAATCATGTTGATGATTGCAGTATACATCAGAGGGTATGACGCCCTTTTGATTTCGCCCTGTGATCTGAATATTGCAGACATCATTACTGGTATAAATATGGAAAAGCTTCCTGCCATTATGATATATCCGTAATTTAAAGCATCTTCAATTACTTCTCCAGCTCCCATCTGAATCAGTAAAGGATTTAAAATTATTAAAAGTAGTATTGTTGTTATTATGGTTACTATTATGCTCAGCATTATTGAGTGGATTGCGCTGTTTCCTGCAGCTTCATATTTTTCAGCTCCGATACATCTTGCGATTAGACTATTGGAACCTGCCCCAAGACCGTTTGCAAAACCAACTAATGTTAAAAAGAGTGGCGTTACAAATCCGACGGCAGCCAATGCACCAGCACCAAGTCCTCCAACCCATATGCCGTCAATAATATTGTTCATCATCATAAACAGATTACTTATAATAATTGGGACTGCCAGCTTGTTAATTGCCTTTTTGGGGTGATTTACAATTAAATCAATATCTTCATTCGCTTCCATAATAATCAACCGTGTATGACTTTTTGTCTTTGAACTTTAAAAATTATTTGGTAATAATAATTTAATTTTTTTTAAAATCAACTTTTTACATATTTTTACAATATCTTTATTAATAAATTAAAATAGATATTATACTATTATTAATGATATATTACTATGGTGTTTGAATGAGTGAGGATATTGAAAAAACCATTAACGAATTACATATTTATGAAAAGAAACTTTTAAAAGAGCTAGAGGCAAATCCCAATGCAACTCCTGAAGAGATTTCTGAAAGCAGCGGTATGGACATTAAATCCGTTATGAGTGCTGCAGGTTCTCTTGCATCTAAAGATATAATTGAAGTGGACAAAGAAGTTCAGGAAACCTATTCCCTAACCGAAGACGGTCTTAAGTATGCGGAACAAGGTCTTCCTGAAAGAAAAATATTGGATGTTTTATCCCAAAAACATCAAATTCACATGAAAGATTTGGCCAGTGAAACCGGAATTGATAAAAAAGAGGCAAATATTGCTCTTGGATGGTTGCGCCGTAAGGATTGGGCTCAAATTGATAAAGGTGTAGTTAACGTCACAGATTTCGGTATGGAGTTTGCAGATAAGCTTGGTGCTGATGAAAAAGTTCTGGATTATCTTAAAGCAAATGCGGATGGAGTTAAACTTTTCACTGATGATTTGAGAGATGGTTTTTTAAAACTTACTGGTAGGAAAAATATCTTAAATATTCAAAAAGAAACCTCACATTCTTTTAAACTATTGCCTAAAGGTGAAGAAATACTTAAGCACGGATTCACCATACAAAAACAGGCTACTCAATTAACACACCAGCAGTTAAAAGATGGAGAATGGAAAAGTCTCCAGTACCGTCCATATGATATTAATGCTGAAGCTCCAGTAGTATTTGCAGGTAAAAAGCATCCTTTAAGAGTAATCATTGATGAAATTCGTGAAATCTTTTTGAATATGGGATTTTCTGAAGACAAGGGAAGCTATGTTGAGTCTGCATTCTGGAACTTTGATTCACTATTCCAGCCTCAGGATCACGCAGCCCGTGAAATGCAGGATACGTTTTATCTGAAAAATCCTCTTACATGTGATTTGCCTGATGCTGATCTGGTTAAATTAACTGCTGAAACTCATGAAAACGGTGGCGGAACAGGTTCAATCGGCTGGCAATATGACTGGAGTGAAGACATTGCACGCCAAAGTGTTTTAAGAACACACACCACAGGTATTTCAACCAAACATTTATATGATTTCGAACCGCCAATCAAAATGTTTTCCGTTGGCAGAGTATTTAGAAGAGAAACTTTCGATTATAAGCACCTGCCAGAGTTCCATCAGGTTGAAGGGCTAGTCTGTGATGAAGGAATCAGTTTCCAAAATCTTCTGGGTACCTTGAAAGAATTTTATAAAAAATTAGGATTTGAAGTAAGGTTCAGGCCTGCTTATTTCCCTTATACTTATTTATCTACTGAAACCGAAATTTATTTGGAGGAAAAAGAAAGCTGGATTGAGCTTGGTGGGGCCGGAATGTTCAGGCCTGAAGTATTGAAACCTTTGGGGATTGATAAACCTGCTCTTGCATTCGGTTTGGGTATTGAAAGGTTGGCAATGATTAGATATGATGTATCTGACATTCGTATGCTTTATAAAAGTGATATTAAATGGCTTCGTGAGCTTAACCTGGATAATGGAGTGAAATTATAATGTCAATCAAGTTAGTTTCTTGGAACGTTAACGGAATCAGAGCCGTATCCAAAAAAGATGAATTTTGGGATTGGTTTGATAATAACGATGCAGATATTATTAATTTTCAGGAAGTAAGGGCAACCAAAAAGGATATTCCCAAGAAATTAGCTGATGTTGATGAATATGACTCTTACTTTAATGAGGCCGAAAAGAAAGGATACAGCGGTGTTGCAACTTACTCTAAAATAAAAACAGTTGATGTCAGCAGAGGATTGGGAATTGAAGAGCTTGACAGTGAAGGAAGAGTTTTGAAAGTAGAATTTGAAGACTTTATTCTTTACAATATCTATTTCCCTAACAGCGGAATGGAAGCTAAAAGACTTGATTTTAAAGTAGCTTTCTGTGATGCTTTGCTTGATGAGCTGAAAGAACTCAAAAGTCAGGGCAAAAACCTTGTAATCACAGGTGATTATAATATTGCACACAATCCTATTGATGTTTATAATCCTAAAAATTGTGAAGGAAAATCCGGCTATCTTCCTGAAGAGCGTGCATGGCTTGATGAGCTTGAAGAAGCGGGTTTTGTGGATACGTTCCGTATGTTTGATGAGAGTGAGAACAATTTCACCTGGTGGAGTTATCGTACCCGTGCCAGGCAAAGGAACGCCGGATGGAGACTTGATTATTTTTATGTTAATGAAGAAATTAAAGATAATGTTAAATCAGCTGATATTTTAAGTGATGTCTATGGTTCAGACCATTGTCCTGTCACTTTGGAGCTTGATTTCAATAAGGGGGGTTAATATGGTAGATATAGTTAATGAAGATGATCGTGTTGTATTTTTTGATGTAGATGATACATTGCTGGATACTTCCACTTTCGCACAGACTGCAAGAAAGGCGGCTATTGAACTGATGGTTGACAATGGATTGCCTTTGGATAAAGATGAAGCTTATGGTGTTTTAAAAACAATCATTCGTGAAAAAGGTTCCAATTATGGACAGCATTTCAACGTATTGACACAGGTTGTTCTGGGCCATGAAGACCCTATGCTTGTTGCTTTGGGAATGATTACTTATCATAACGTTAAGATGGCACTTTTAAGGCCTTTTGCCGATACTATTGATACGCTGATTTATCTTAAAAGTCAGGGTTATCGTTTAGCAGTAATATCCAACGGTATTACAATCAAACAATGGGAAAAACTTGTCCGTTTGAATGTTTATTCATTTTTCGATGAGGTAATCACCTCTGAAGAAGTCGGCAAAAAGAAACCTGACAGATTGATTTATGATGTTGCCCTAAGAAAAATGAATGGAGATCCTGAAAAGTCAGTAATGATTGGAAACAAGTTTAGGGAAGATGCTTTAGGTGCAGTTAATGCGGGCATGAGTGCTATTTTAGTAAATTCTGATGTTACTGAAGAAGACAGGGAATATATTAAAAAAGAACAACTGGACATTACCGTCATTGAAAATATTGGTGATGTAAATACTATATTGTAGTTAAAAGAACGCATCCAGGCTTTGCTGTTTTTCACCTACAGCCAAGTCCTGTAAATCTTTTTTTGAATAGCCTAAAGGTTCCATTATACGTCCTACAGCAGGAATTATCTGATTGTTGATGTAATAATCCTTATCATAGGTAACACCTTCACTGTATTCATATGGAACGGCCCTCTGGCTTATTGAACCCTTTCCTTTTTTTATAATGTATTGGATGATTGTGCCTCTTGTTACCTTGATTCCATGTTCCTCTATAATCTGGGCGGCAACTACATGAGGCCCCACCTGTTTATATTCTGTAAGTGGCTTGTTGATTTGGGTATGGATGATTAATTCTTTGTTTTCAACATCTCCTTTTCTGATTCTTTTAAGGACTTTTTTAACCTCTTTAATTGCTTTTTCGGCATTCCCTTCACTGAGCAGTGCCATAAGCACAGCTTCCTGGGTTTCCTTAACAATCGGCGCCCAGTCTCTTCTGACCAATTCCAGTCCTTTGGCTATTATCTCTCCATCTTCAATAACAGCATATCTTTTTTTAGTTACAAAGAATCCTCTTCTGTAAAACCCCTCGTATTCAAGTTCCATACTTTCAGGCAATGCTGCATTGAAATCCTTTAAAAAGACTTGTGCCTGAGATTTTATTTCCGCTTCCAGTTGGAGCTGTTCTGGTGTTTCTTTCATTGTAAATATTTTTGATAAAAGTATTTAAAATAGTTTTTTAAAGGCATGTTTTTTAAAAGTGTTCTTATGTTACAGGGCAACGATTTTTGCCACCTCAATTGCCTATGAAATAATGAAAGTCAGGCTCAATTAAATTGATAGTTACTTTTTTATTTTCAATTTAATTGTATGACATTATCATTAACTTGCAGTGCTTTGAAAATCACGCATCATTTCATGTTGTGATGTAGGTACAATAATTAAAATCATAGAAAAAAAGAAAAAAAGATGATTGCTTAATGAATCATCTCTACTTTGTACTATTGGTACTGTTGGTTGAACCTGGTCCGTAGGTTGCAATCCATTCGGTAACGGTTAAGCCTATTCCTTTACCGCTAGGCGCATCAATAACTACATTATCGGAAGATCTTACCCACAGTTCAAGCTGTGGTATGAAGTAAGTTCCAGGGTCTCCTGGGAATGGATTGTCTGGAGTGTTATTTAAATCCTGACCAGTATTATTATTCTTAGGTTTATCATTGTAATCATTAGTGGATGCGACAGAACTTCCAGAGATTTTTGAAGCTAAATTGTCTGCCAGATCATCTGTAATAGTGATGACATCTTTAGCACTGGTTGATGCATATTTGTCATTTCCAGCATATTTTACTTCAATTTCATATTTTCCGGCTTTTTCCCCACTAATCATCAGATGGCCTTTTCCGTTATTGTCGGTAGTTATGGAATATTTTTCCGTACCGTTATAGGTAATATTTAAAGTTTGACCTGCAATAGCATTACCTTTGGCATCTTTCAGTTCAAAGTGTACTGCTTCCCCATTTTGAAAAGTTTCATTATTTATTATTTTTATTTCGGTTTGTGTCTTTCCGATTTGTCCAAACATAAAAGCCGCACCTGCAGCGATTATGATGACAACCAAGATAGCAATTATTATATTTTTATTCATAATATTCACCTCTATTCTGTATTTTATCAAGGCTAATATATAATTATTATTATTTATATATTCATATTTTTTAAAATTTGAATTTTGTTAAATATGGTTGTCATGTTTAGTATTCTATAGTTTTATATTTGTTTAATTCAATAATTGATGATTATCTTATTGTTTTTTTCAATAGTTAATAAATTATTTTAAAAAATATTGGATTGAAAAATGTTCAAAATCAAATAGTTTCTGACAATACTTTTACTGGATTTAAAACTTTCAAACGGCAATATTTTTTTAAAGACAATTTTTCCCGTTTGGGGAAATATTTATCTCCTGATGTGTAATTATTTCCTTGATATATTACCTTATTACTCTTCAAATGCTCTTGGGATTGATTTATATGTTTTTTAGAATATAATATTGGTTAGAGGTTTGATATTATGAAAACTAAACAAATGATTTCAAGTTATGATGAGATAAACGATACCTTTGTTGCAAAGATATCTGACAAAGATGGGTACTATGCAAATTATGACATAGCTGATGGAATATTTTTAAACATTGATAAAAACGGATTTCCAGTTTCTGTTCATATTAACAATGCATCCGATGTTTTAAATGTTGAAAAAGGAATTTTGAAAAATCCTGATGTCTCAATACTGATTGAATGCATAGGAGATAAAATCACTTTCACTTTTTCAATAGCTGATAGGGTGATCTTTTCCAATATGTCTTTTAACATATTTGAAATGCCTGAAATCAGCTATAAAATCAAAGCTAATTAGAGGTGATATTATGAGTTACTTAAACGAGCTGGATGAGGAGTTAAAGGAGGAGTTTGCATATGAGTATGAGGATGAAGAGGTGGATGTTGATGAAATAATTGCCAATCTAAAGAACAATATTTCAGACTATATCTTTGAAAATCCTGAAGACATGCTTCCCAATGAACCTGTTGAGGATATGGAATATGATTTTCATGATGTTCAGATTCCTGATGAGGTGCTGGAAAAACTGGAGCCTAAAGACAAACTTTTTGATTTTGTGGATAAATAATATAAGCTATTATCCACATAATATTTTTATGGAAGAGGAATACTATATTGAAGACAATGATTTAATCGTTTTGCTTAAGGATGTTTTGGGCGATAAAATCACTGATGAGGATATTGACAGGATTTTGGCCGCAAGCGGCGATGACAATATTAGCGAAGATGATTTTGACTTTCTTGTTGATGAAATACTTGCCAAATCAAAAACTGAAGAAATATCCAGAAATGCGGAACCTATGATTCCTCCAGAAATCTCCGATGAACAGGAGTTTGTATATGTGTCTTCATCACAGGACAAGTGTCCCGTTTGCGGAGGTACTCTTATAGATGAGGATTACTGTCCGGTTTGTAATCTAAAATTTTCATTTGTCTCTAATGATGATGAAAAATCCCTAAAAAAATAAAGTTTATATATAATGAAAAAGTAATATTTTATTATCATTATTCATTAAGACTCTTTTTTGCTCTCATAATGTAAATTGTTATTTTTCTTGTCCTGCAGTTTACAGAAAAGAGACTTATTGACAGCGATTATCGTATTATTTATTATAGTTAATTAGGTGAAATAATGGCAATTTCTCAAGGAAAATCAACTAGAAGTCCATCCGGTGCAAGAAATGTTGCAAACCGTGGAAAAAGAAAAGCAGAATTAGGAAGAGATCCTGCTGAAACTAGAGTAGATGAAAAAAGATTAAGAAAAATCCGTACTCGTGGCGGAAACGAAAAACTCAGATTAGCTACCGCTAATAAAATCAATTTAACTGATGTTAAATCTGGTAAAACTCAAGTTACCGATATTTTAGGAGTAATTGAAAACGACGCAAACCCTAACTATGTAAGAAGGAATATCATTACCAAAGGTGCAGTTGTAGAAACTCCTGAAGGTAATGCAAAAGTAACATCTAGACCTGGTCAAGATGGTGTTGTTAACGGAATTTTAATCTAAAGATATTAATTTATCTTTACTCTTTTTTTACTATTGGAGGATGTGACGCAAAATTTTAGTTGAATTTTGTGTTACTGATTTTTTTATAATTTTTTCTTATTTTAATTGTTTTTTGTATTTATTTTATTGTATATTCTTTTTATGTTGAGTCCTATTGTATATGGTTTAAATTCTATGTTTGTATTTTTTATTCTGGGGGTTGTGAATTAATGTGGTTCATGTTTTGTTTTATTCTAGAAATATGGGGGATTTTTTTTGAAATATAAGTGTATATAAGCACGTGAAATTTTAAAAAACGATGTAAGTAACCACTTACATGCAAAATACTTTATATAGTGGGGGTTTAATATATTTAATTATATGATTAGGAGAAACTTAATGATAAAAAATAAAATAGTAATAAGTTTTTTAATGTTATTATGTCTCTTTGTAGTAATTGGTTCTGTTGCAGCAGCAGACAGTAATTCATCATCAACAGAGATTATATCACAAAGTGATGTTCAAAAAGATATTAATATTGACCATAATGATGTCGTTAATCAAGCTGTTAAAGAAAAGGATGACGGGTCCTTTACTGCATTAGAAAAAAAGATCAATAATGCAAACTCAAATCCAATAATATTGGAAAATGATTATCGTATGGAAACTAATGAAAAATCTCATTTTCTTTTTAAAAGTATTCCAATCACTAAAAATACTTATATAAACGGAAACGGACACAGCATAGACGCATCAGGACTTGGAAGTATTTTTCTTATTAAACATCATGTTAACTTAACTTTAGAAAATGTTATTCTAAAAAACGGAGATATTGGTAGTATTGGTGGAACTTTGAGGGCTAATGGTGGAGCAATATATGTAGCAGAAGCTGCCGTAATCAATTTAAAAAATTGTACATTACTTAACAATCATGCCCTTTATAATGGTGGAGCAATAAGTCTAGAAAGAACTTCAAAAGCAAATATAGATAATTGTAGTTTCATTGGAAACTCAGCAGATAGGTATGGGGGCGCAATTTTCAGTTTTCGTGGTGAAAATGATGCAAATATAACTAACTGCCACTTTAAAGAAAATAGTGCAGAAGTAGGCGGTGCAATATACAGATTTACAGTACAAAATTCAACATTTGAGAAAAACACTGCAGAGTTAGGGGGAGCAATGTATGCATGCAATGCATATCACTGCTATTTCAAAGAAAATAATGGAAACTGTGGTGGAGCAATGTATGGAGGCAATGCATATTACTGCTATTTCAAAGAAAATAATGGAAACTCTGGAAGAGCAATGTATATGGGCAATGCATATTACTGCTATTTCAATGAAGATAATGGAAACTCTGAAAGAGCAATTTATAGAGTCAATGAATATCACTGCTATTTCAAAGAAGATAATGGAAACTGTGAAGAATCAATATTTGAAGCCACTGCAATAAACTCAACATTCAGCAATGTTTCAGACAAAAATTCATTAATTCATGCTGGAAATTATCAATATTCATATGTAGAAAACTGCATATTCAATTATTTAGAATCCAATATCATTGAAAACAACAATACAACCCAAAGCCCTAAAGAAAACAATTTAACACAACATGAGCAAATTGCTGATAATAAAATAAACTCAACTATCTCAAGAAGAAATTTAAATTAAATTTCAATACAAATGGAAGAAAAGTTATAGCTGGCAAGTATTATAACTTTTCTATTTTCATCCATTACTTAGTCCAGTAAAACTCATGCAATAGTTTTCAAATCAAATTCTTCTTCTTACTTTAATATTTTTAACTATTTCCAATATAATCACTTTATTTTTCCTGTTTCTTTTGGAAATTATTTGTTTCATTTCTTCCATCACTGTCATTAATATCATTTCATCTGGAAAGGTCACCAGGATATGTTACAACAACAGAGTAGTTTCCAGCATCAAAAACATCTACCTTGATTGGGCAAGATTATTTCATTTAGATTTAAAAATAATCATTGTGTAGATTAATCTTTAAAAAATTAAAGGATGTGATGAAATTTCCACATTAACTTTAATAATAATTAAATATAAAAATATTATCATTAATTAGGAGATATTAACAATATGGCTAAAACTAGAATAGAATGGATTGACCTTGTAAGAGCAATAGCTATTTTAACTGTTTTATATATTCATGCTACCGATGGAATTTATATTATTTCATCTGATGCTATCTTAAATTATACTCTAGCTTCCAGAATATTTAATTTTGCTTCTCTTTTTATTGGTCGTATTGGAGTTCCATTCTTTTTAATGATTACGGGATATTTGCTGCTTGACAGAAGTTATGATGATGACAATACTAAAAAATTCTGGTCAAAAAACTGTAAAGCCTTAATCATTGTTACTGTAATCTGGACAATCATATATATTCTGTCTCTTCAAGCAATAACTGTTTCCAGTCCTGCTGTCAACCCGATAGAAGCTGGAACTTTATTTTTCAGCCATATGTGGTATATGCCAATGATTATAGGAATGTATCTTTCAATACCTTTTGTTGCAAGTGCGCTAAAACATTTTGATGATAAACTCGTTTTCCAGGCATTGCTGGTATTTTCATTTTTGGCATTTGTAATGCCTTTCATTACAGCATTTTGTGAAATTGAAAACATTAAAAATGTAGCCATACAATATTCTCTTGGTTTTAGTGGAGGAGTTTATGGAATTTATATAATTTTAGGATATCTGGTTAAAAAGGGAATGTTCAAAAACATTGCCAAATACAAATTATGGATACTTACAATCGTTTCATTTTTAATATGTGTTCTTTTCCAATACTATGCATTTATAAGAGGACATGATTTCTTCCTGTGGTATGAATTCCCATTCATTTTACTTGGATCATTTGCATTATTTGAATTGTGTTCCAGAATGAAAAGCGTTAGATTCTATAGCCAGGTTAAAATATTATCCAAATATTCATTTGCAGTATTCTTAATACATAACCTATTTAGACTGCCGCTGCTTCCGGTTGTAGTCATGTTACCTTTCAGCGAACCTGTAAAAGCCATAATCCTATGGATACTATTAACAATATTAAGTTTCACCGCTGCAGCAATCATCTATAGAATTCCTAAATTCGGAAAATACATTCTTTACATGGGCTGATTACATTATTTCTTTTTTTATTTCTTTAAATGCATCTCTAGCTTCAGGAATCGGAAACAAAGGATAAATGTGAAAAAGAGATTTGCCTACAATCAGCCGTGATTCCACATTGCTTTTCTCAAGATTTTCATGGTATCTTAAGATATCCTTATAGAATATCTCATTTTCACCAACGAAAATTAGTGTTTTGGCCAGATTTGCATTATCTCCGAACAATGGACTTACCCTATAATCAGTTGTGCTTAAGTCTCCAGCCCATGACTTGCCGATTTGTCTCAGTCCAACATCCCCTAAAATAGGATCAGAATCAGAATCATATTCGTTAGCCATTGAAATATCAACCCATGGAGAAAACACAACAATATTATCTGGCTGGGCCAGACCAATAGTGTTTAAATATTGTGCAAATGATAAAACGAATCCTCCGCCGGCAGAATCCCCCATCAGTATTATGTTATCGTCAGAATATTCTTTATATAAGTCAGTGATGAGATCAAAGCATTCTTCATAGGTATGCTTCGGAGCCAGCGGATAAACCGGCGCCAATACATATGCGTTGAGTTTACGGGCCAATAGATAGCAGTACAAATGGTGCTGGTAGTTGATTTCATTGACATAAGCACCGCCATGTACGAATATGATTGTTTTATCTGAGCCAGATTTATTTCCAAAACTAAATACTTCCATCCCATTAAAATCAAAACTTTTAAATATGCTTTTAGGGGGCTTATCTTCTTTTGTAGCTAAAAATTCATCAATTGCCTCTTGCGAATCCATGTACGCAGGTTTTGTAGACATCAATATTTTTTCAGCTATTTTTGCTATGAATGACATTAAACATTTCCTTAAATTAATTTTTAACCTTAATAATATTGCCTTTGTGCCAAAATATAATTTTGTGATTATTAATGAGAACTCAGGCATATGCTTTTTTTCCTATTAATATTTATTAACTGACCAATTATAAATATTGTATTCAATATCATGAAATTCAAATTCCATCGCCTCCAATCAAGTCAAATGCAGATGCAAAAAATAAGTATTTCAGATGGATATGGAGCCAGGACCCCCCAAAAAGCATTGGTGAAATTTAAATCCAATATGGCTTGATATGCTAGTTATCCAATGTGCAAAAATACAATATGCTATGGATGAACTGTACATTAAGGTATTATATGCATTAGGCACATATTTAAATTATGAGATAAATAAAGTAATAAACGACAATGAAAAAATTTAATTAAACTTTTTTCAACAATACCAAAAGTTGAAAAAACATGCATATGATTCGTCGATAAGTATCATCATCGATAAATCATATAGCTCGCGAAATAAGAAGTCCTATCTAAATTCAAGAAATTGCTGATGAAATTATGAGAATATGAATGGGATTTTATCTTAGAATTTTAAAAAGTGAAAAAATGAAGTCCAAGCTAAAAAGAATATTAATTCCATTTATGCTAATGATAATAATAAAATTTGGATATTATATAGTCCTATCACCAAATAGCATTAATGGCAATGGTTTGAATCCGCATATGGGGTTAGCATTCGCTTCAGGATTGCTGCTTGGACCCTATGGTGCATTAGGAGTAGGCTTGGGAGACATATTGTCCAATATTCTCAGAGGATATTCGCTGAACATTTCCTTACTTTCAGGACTTGTCAATTTCATTGTTTCCTTGTTATGTTACAAACTATGGTATAGTCAATTTTATAAAGAAGAAATACATCCTCCCATATTAGTAAATCTATCAAGTATAGTTAAATTTCTGGCAATACTTATTTTCACAGGATTGGTTTTCTCTTTACTGGAACCGGAAACGATACTAATATTTGAACCGAAATCAGTAGCATTCATTGACTTTAAATTCCTTTTGAATTATATCAATTTCGGGTTAATATTTGGAGTAATTGGCATTTGGATTACACGAAGATTAAATTATTATTGCCTTCCTAAAATATCAAACTCCTCCAAAGAATTATTTTATAAAATAATTCTCATATTACTAGTATTTTTAATAATATTATTCGTCTCTGACGAATTTATCTTTTCTCACGGAATATTGGATGTAATAACAGAATTCCTTATTTTAACTATTTTATCATGCATTTTTTTAACAAAGCCAATATCTCATAAAATATCAATTCCCAAAAAAGCAACTACTGAAAGGATAATGAATATATTTCTTTTCATCGCATTGATACTTTTATTTTTAATTTTTCTTTTAATGAATGAATATGTGGATGTAATGCCTGATACAAATTTGAGCTATGATGAAAGTGTATGGGCCTACTTATTTGTTTCAGATATGGTTTTAATCATATTTTTGATACCTGCTGGATTTGTTTTAAAGGTTATTGATAATACATTAATCAAACCTATGCTTTCTTTTTCAGAAATAGAGGATTACATTCATGAAGGAGAAAAAATAGAAACTGAAGGATTGCTAGACCTATATTCCAAATATACAGATGAAGATAATGAAATCGGAAAACTGGCGCGCAGCTATTCGGACCTAATTACATACAATAACAATTATATCGAAAACATCAATGAAATTGAAAGCGAAAGGGAAAGAATTAAAGCGGAATTGGGCATTGCTGAAAGAATCCAAAAATCAAATCTGCCGACTGAAGTAATTAAAAATAGATTTTACAATGTATTTGGATACAGTAAGCCTGCAAAGGAAGTTGGTGGAGACTTTTATGATTACTTTGAAATTGATGATGAGAATTTAGCTATTGTGATAGGAGACGCTTCAGGAAAAGGAGTGCCTGCAGCATTGCTTACAACAACCACACAGACATTAATCAGAGAATCATTGGCTCATCTAAAAGATCCATCAAAAATATTATGCCGGATTAACAATCACATATGCAGGTATAACAGCGAAAACATGTTTATTACATTATGGCTAGGAATCTATAACAAAAATACCAATATCCTAACTTTCTCAAATGCGGGACATAACCGACCAATAATTAAAAAAGACGATAAATTTGAATTATTGGATGTTAATGCGGGTATTGTATTAGGCATTCTGGAAGATTATGAGTTCACCACTAGTGAAATCGATTTAAAAGATTCGATAATTTTATATACTGATGGAATTACGGATGCTAAAAATAATAATAATGAAATGTATGGAGAACAAAAGCTTATTGACTTTTTCAACAAAAATACGCTCAATGATAATATAATCAATGAATTAATAGAAGATATTAATAAATTCACACAGGATAGGGAGCAATTTGATGACATGACTCTGCTGATTTTAAAAAAATAGTTAATTTTATGAAAACAATGTAGAATCAATATTTGGTGTGATAAAAAGAATATTCGATGGAACAATAAAAGCAAAAGCTTACAATTATCAAATAAAGAAACAGAACTCAAAAACATAATATACAACATTTTACAAATCAACATAAATTCAAGAAAAATGAGAATTTCTGTAAAGTCATAACTAATTTAATATACTTGTTTTAACATATATTTTTCTAAGGCGATAAAATATGTCAGATGATAAAATTAATATGAATCATGGTGCTGGTGGAGAAGTGATGGCTAATTTAATCGCATCCACTATACTAGATAATATTACTAAAAAGAGTGTGAATGGCGGTATCAGTTTAGATGCTTTAGATGATGGTGCATCCATTCCATTGGGGGATTATGAAATTGTCATGACTACAGACGGTCATACAATAGACCCGTTATTCTTCCCCGGTGGAGATATCGGTAGAATTTCAGCCGCCGGAACAATAAATGATGTTTCAGTAATGGGAGCTAAACCTTTGGCTATTTCCAATGCAATCATTATGCAGGAAGGTTTTCCTATAGAAGATCTGGACAGGATAATGAAATCCCTTAATGAAACCTGTGAAGAGGTTGACGTTGCAGTCATTACAGGTGATACTAAGGTTATGCCTCAGGACAAGCTTGACGGTATAGTCATGGTTACAACAGGTATTGGAATAGCTAAAAAAGGTGAAGTTGTCCGTGACAGCGGCCTGGAAGTTGGAGACAAGATTATTGTCACAGGCAGCCTTGGTGACCACGGTATGAGTTTAATGTCTTTTAGGGAAGGTTTCGGATTCGATACAGATTTGAAATCTGATGTGGCTCCGATGTGGAATATCATTAAGAAAGCTCTTGATGTCGGAGGAGTTACAGCAATGAAGGACCCTACCCGTGGAGGTTTTGCAAACGCCATCAATGAAATGGCTTCCAAATCTGGTAACGGTATTGTTCTCGAACAGGATGCTATTCCAATAAGGGAGGAAGTCCATGCCGTCAGTGAAATGTTGGGTATTGACCCATTTGAAGTTGCTAATGAAGGTAAGGTCGTAATGGGTGTAAAACCGGACAAGGCTGAAGAAGTTCTTGAAGCCATCAAAGGTGAAAAGTACGGTGAAAATGCGGCCATTATCGGTGAAGTTGTTGAAGGTGAATATGTAATTGTCAACACTCCGATTGGTGGTGAACGTATTTTGGAGGCTCCTATAGCTGATCCAGTACCAAGAGTCTGCTGAGGTGTTTTAAATGGCTAGTGTGTTTACAAGAAGAGTAATTGCTTATATTATAGATTTTTTTGTAGTTTCTGCATTCATGTGGATTGTTTCATATTTACTTTCACTGTTTGTCAATCCATACAACATGTATACGATTTTTTATTATTTCCAGTTTGTAGTTCCAATCTTGATAATGCTTTATTTCACTGTGCTGGAAAAAACTAAAGGCTCATCTGTAGGCAAGTCTTTAATGTATTTGCGTGTGCTTTCCAGAAATGGATATAGAATTTCCTGGCTTCAGGCAGTAATTAGAAACTTAACAAAAATATTCTGGTTCCCGATTATTTTTGATTGGGCTATAGGTAGGATTTTAAAAAGAAATGATAGAATATTAGGTTATTTCACTAAAACCGTTGTAGTTAACGAAATTGAATAAATGATTCATATGATAAAAAGAGTTCAAGTTCTTTGGTATTTAAACAAGGACGATTTGGAAAATTACTGTCTTGACTTCAAACCATATCAGTCACACAAGCTTGACGGATATGAAATCTGTGACGTTGATGAGGATTTGATATATGATTTGTGTGACAGGGATCCTGACAGGCTGGAGCCTGTAGGATATTTTATAAGCAGAAAAGAAGTTGAAAATTATCTCAGAGACTACATTACAAACAATGAGTTCGAACTGGAATTGGACTCACCGGAACTTAACTCTAAAATCGCTGATGCAATAAAGACAATTGATTTTACTGAAGAGGGATACTACATTTCAGTAGGTGATGGGGAAATCGGCGACAGTCAGAATGTAATCACTCACTGGTATGATTCCCTTAAAAAAGAATACAACAGTTCTTCAAAGGATAATGTATGGGTACTGATGGTAACAGGATACGATCCCTACGAACTGTCCCTGACCGGAAGAACACTTGCACATATTTTATCCGACATTTTAAATATTAACGAGGCATCACTGGATTCACTAATTCCAAATAAGGGAAGAATAAGTGTTGAAGAATGGAATGAAATTCTGGACAAAATGTATAAGAAAAATAAATTGTATTTGGGATTGAACCGTGCAATTTAGATTATAGTTTGCATTCTTTACAGCAGGCACTGAATCTGCATGGCCTGCACTTGTTTTTGTTTTTTGTAGCTATAAAAGGCTTTTGTCCGTCTAGAAGGGCGTGCATACGACTTATTTTATATCTGATTTCTTTTTCAGCATTTTCGTCAAATTCTTCACTCCAGAAAATGTTGTCTGTTCCTCTTTCTCTTAAAGCTCCTTTGATGGGCCTTTCATCGCAGGTCATGTTTTTGAATGCAAGGCAGTATGCCCTTACCTGATTTATGGTTGACGGGTATGCTTTTGTGCCCGGCTTGTCATCGATTATTACAATTTCATTTGGTGTCATCCATATTTCGTCAATGAATCCTCTAATTCCATCCTCAGCTGAAATCACAAAGCATTCCCTTGAAATTGTCGCTTCACTTTTTGACATTTCAACCACTTCATCAAATGTTGCCGGTGTTGCACTTTCGATGAATTTCTCTTCAAGTTCATTGTGGATGTCTGTTCCCCTTTTCATTGACTTGGTTTCTGGTGTTTTTATACCTTTCATGTATTCGAGATATATCTGGTATTCACAATATCCCTGCTGGTTTAGCCAGCTAATGGGGAAATTGTTTTTACCTTCAATTATTTGAATACTTTTGATTGTAGGATGATTCTGCTGGGAGTACTTTTGCGTTAAAATGAGTTTGTTTTTCATGGATAATCTTCCTATTTTTTGGCAGGTCTTTTCAGGATGAGTCCTGTCAGTTTTGTAATCTCTTCGAGAGGATACTTATCCTTGTACATTGTACGTGCAACCCTTTCAAGGCCCTGTTTTCTTCCGTCTTCAAGCCCTTTCTGGTATGAAGCTCCTCCTGATTCTTCAAGAGCCTTTTCATATCCGGATTCACGTCCGATTTCAATACCTTCTTCACGGCCTTTTTCAAAGCCCTGTTTGAAACCTATTTCAATACCTTCCTGACGGCCCTGTGCCAAACCGATGTCGATTCCACGTTCGTTAATTGTTTCACCGTTTTCACGAGTGTATAAAATTTCATCAACTTCTTCAGTAACCTGTTCGGCCATTTCCTCAGCCAGTTTGACCTTTACCTGTTCCTCAACCTGGTTCTGAATTATCTTTTTAACCTCGTCGGTCTGCATTCGGCGCTCGACTTCCCTGTTGATATATTCATCATATGAGCCGGAAGCTATTCTTGCATCGATTTCTTTAGAAATTTTTGCTTCTAACTTTTGCCTGAGCATCTCTTCAGTGTTTATATCATTTACAATATTTTCCAGTGATGTCCTATCCATAAAAATATCTCCCATTTTCGTAATATACTATTAGATTTTTTAAATATTTAAAATTTAAATAATAATTTTTTCAAATATTTAACTAATGAATTTTGATGATTTAAAAATAAATGATGATATTAAAAGTGCTATTGATAAAATGGGTTTTTCAAAGTTAACTCCTATTCAAACAAAAGCTATTCCTGATGCATTGGCTGGAAAGGATATTATAGGACAGGCTCAGACTGGTTCCGGAAAGACCCTTGCCTTTTCAATTCCAATATTAAATAAAATCTTTACACCGGACAAATCTCCCCAGGCAATAGTACTCTGTCCTACAAGGGAACTGTGCATTCAGGTTGCAGATGAGATAAAAAAACTGTCCCGTGATATGGACAAGGTAAAGATTCTTCCCGTCTATGGCGGTCAGGCCATCGGAAGACAGATTCGTGTGCTGAACAAGGGCGTTCATATTGTTGTGGGAACTCCTGGCCGTGTAATAGATCATATTGAAAGGGGAACTCTTGATTTGATTGGTATAGAAACTGTTGTTTTGGATGAGGCAGATGAAATGCTTGATATGGGATTTAGAGATGACATTGAACTTATTTTAAGACACACTCCAAAGCAAAGGCAGACCTTGCTCTTTTCAGCAACAATGCCTGATGAAATCAGGAAAATCACCAAACTTTATCAGAACAATCCAAAGTTCATCAAGATTTCCGATTCAAGAAAAACTATTCCCAAAATCAAACAGTATTATTTCAAAAGCGATGACAGGGACAAAATCGATGACCTGTGCAGGCTGATTGAATATTATGACTTTAATCTCTGGCTGATATTCTGCAATACCCGAAGACGTGTTGATTTTGTCTACCGCAATCTTAAAAGAAGAGGATATAAGGTTGACAGCATTCACGGTGACATGACCCAGAAGGTCAGAGACAAGGTAATGAACAAGTTTAGAAACGGAAATATTTCCATTCTGGTTGCTAGCGACATTGCAGCAAGGGGAATTGACGTCAGTGAAATTGACGTTGTTGTAAATTATGACATTCCTCAAAATCCTGAAGACTATATTCACAGAATCGGCCGTACTGCCCGTGCTGGAGATTCAGGCTATGCATTTAACATTGTAGCTCCTTATGAATCCCATGATTTGGTTAAAATAAGAAAGAAATATGACATAAACATAAAAAATGAAAAGGTTCCAAGTCATGATGAAATTGAGAGAATTAAAAATAAAAAAGTAATGGATGATGTTCGTGTCCTTATAGAAAATAATGACCTGGACGATTATGTCCGTGTGATAACATCATCTAAAATGGATGCTACAGAAATTGCAGCGGCACTTTTAAAAATGATACGGGAAGAATAATTATTTTCTTCCGTCTATAATATTGTATTTGATTTTTTCAGCTTCGAGTTCGCGTACAAATGATTTTGTCATGTCTCCAACGCATAATGCCAAAACATTCAATCCTTTGCGTGCAGCATTTGCAGTTGCCTGTGGGGCTGCAAATTCAATGTCGATATCCAAATCAAGTTTTGATGCAACTACTCTTGCAATAGTACCTGCAACAGCTATCTTGTCGATTTTGACACCGCTTTTTGTACCGTTTTCATAAACATCTTTAATAAGGTCCAAATTGGTAGTCTTGGATCCGCCTTCCTTGATTGTAGGCAGGTTGATTACGGTAGCTTCTCCGACAGTCATGTCAATAAGACCGGTTAAATTGGTCAAAGCAACATCTGAACCTGCTTCAGCAGCTTCCAGAACAATACCGTTAGCGTTTTCATCCTGTTTGTGAGCATATAAAACACCGTCTTCCATATAAAGACCAACAATTTTTCCTTTTTCCAAATCTTCAGCAGCAATAGCTGGCCAAATTGTTTTGTAATGATTCATTGTTTCCAATACGGAATCTGAATATTTCCTTAAGCTAATCGCATCCCTTTTTACTTTATCAATACCTTTTTGAGTTATTTTATATGGTGATCTTCCATCTTTTGATGTGATGTAGCCTAACTCTATTAAAGTTTTGATGTTTTCTGAAACAGCCTGGATAGTAATGCCCAATTTCTGAGCTAAATCTTTTTGTTTTAGGTGCGGGTCTTGTTTGGAGATTTCACTGAGGATTTGGAAGTGTGTTAGCGCACCTCTTTTCTTAAAAGCTTTCATAATTTCATTCCCCTATAATTTTTTAAATTCTTTTTGATAAATTTATAAAATTATATTGATATTTTTTGATTTAATGATATATTAAACTTTTGTATAAATTCATCTTTTTTGTCAAGGGGAATGTATGCACCACATGCCATTGCATGTCCACCTCCGGTACCACCAACTTCATGGGATACCTCGCGAATCATATTTCCGAAATGGATTCCTTCTCCATCATCATCGGCATATGTCAGGAAACGTGAACATCTAAGTGATACCTTCAAATCATCACTGTCTTCAACCTCTGTAAAGCCGATAATAGGTTTTTTCCAGTTGCAGTAGCCTAAAATCATTCCTGTAACTGTTCCGACAATTTCCGGCTTGATTCCTGTCCCGTCAAAATACTGCATGTTTTCAAGCTCGATGATTTTGTCTTCTTCTGTAACCTTTGTTATTGCCTTGGAAAGGTTCATCCTGTGCATTTTGCTTATGTCCATAAGTTCTGCAAGAGCCCAGTCACGGTTGCCTTTGAGAACTTCCATAGCTATTTTTTCCTGATGATTTCTGCCGCATGCATTCATTGCAGTTGAAAATTCAGAACCGTCTCTTAAAAATCCGTCATCCTCTAAAAGGAAAGTGTAAGAATCTCCAATTAAAACTTTGTTAATGTGCTTGTGGTATTTTTTAGGAATTTCCTTTTTAATCATTTTATATAATGCATTGTACAGCTTGCCCTTTTCTTCGTTGGTCAAATCAGACAGTGTTTTTCGCTGAATCTTTTCTTCCTTGATTTGCCTGAGAAGTTCATATTCCTCCTTGTTGAGATATGACGGCAGAAGTTTTGAAATGTCAATTGTTGCAGTTTCCCTTTCATCAGGACTTAGGGAATAGTATTCCTTTGTCATATTGTCTTCAATGTTTTTGAGCTCTTCTCTTAAGATTCGTCTGTCATGTCTGTCGAATGTAAAGCTTTTTCCGGATTCGCATATGATGCCTATTTTTTCAAGAACTTCCTGCTCTTCGGGGCGTACCTCTTTCAATGTTGAATCGATTCCAAGATTGTCAAGAAGGAGTTTTGCATTGTTTGGATTGTTTGTTATCGGAAGTTTGACGTCACTGAAATAGGAAAGCGCAATAAAAAGCTGTCTGGATTCACGTCCGTAAATATTCAAATCGCTTCTTATCAAATCAAGATATCCTTCCTCAAGGGAATCTGACTGGATAAGGTCATTCAGTCCTTCAAAATGTCCTGTGTGGGTATTCTGCATATCTCCAATTGCTGATAGGACTCCAATCCAGCTCAGGTCAGTGTATCCGAATTCTTTTGCAAGAAAATAGCACAGTCCTCCGCCGCAGACAAAGTATGATCCGTCAATGCTGTGGTGAATAGGATTGATTTCAAGGTATGTATAGTCCCTGTCATTTCTGTAGTCAAGGTCTCTTAATGGAGGGTGGTGGTCAAGGATTAGGATATTATTTTCGGATGTGGCTTTGGTGTCAATCAACTGTCCTGAACCCAAATCTGAAAAGATGGTAAGCTCATGCTTTAAATCGATATTGTCCAGAACGTCCAGATTGACAAAACTGATTTCATGAGGCTTTCCAAGCCTGTCAAGGATTGTTGAAAGGATTGCTCCTGAGCATATTCCGTCGCAGTCAATGTGGGTGTAAATCTTGATGTCGGTTGACTTTTCAATCAGCGCTTTAGCTTCTTTATATAGTTCAGCCATTAAAGGAGGAATTTCCATCTGATTTACCTCCTTTCTTTGATTTTTAAACTAACCTCTCTTATGAGTTCTAATTTGCTTTTGTCATATTCGACCAAAACGCGGCCGGATTTTTCATACCATTTTCCGGGATATGCTCTGGTTTTGTCAACTGTATATGTTAAGCCCAGTCTTTTTAGAGCTTTTTCAATTTCTGCCATTGTAGGGTCTGAAACAGCATCTTCTTTTGATATTTTTCTTCC
Source organism: uncultured Methanobrevibacter sp. (assembly GCA_900317865.1). Taxonomy (GTDB): domain Archaea; phylum Methanobacteriota; class Methanobacteria; order Methanobacteriales; family Methanobacteriaceae; genus Methanocatella. The sequence goes on from ONIK01000008.1 coordinate 28,134, forward strand.
TTGTGACAGGGATAAATTTCTGTTTAAGTATTGTGGCCAGATAGTAATCATTATTTAATCTCCTTTTCAAATATTTCAAGTGCATCTTTAACAACTAAATCCATATTATAATATTTATATTTGGCTAAACGTCCTGCAAATATAACGTCTTCCTCTTTTTCCATTTCCGCTTCATACAATTTAAATTTGTCAAGATATTCCTGTGTCGGGTAAGGATAGCATTTCTCGCCGTTGAAACCAGGATATTCTCTCATGATTGCGGTTTTATCCTTGATGTCCTGTCCGGTCAGTTTCTTGAATTCTGTGATTCTGGTAAAGTAAGGGTCGTTTGGATAGTTGACAACCGCCACTTCCTGGTAGGAATTCTCATCAAGAATTTCATAAACAAAATTCAGACATCTGTAAAGCAATTCTCCGTATTTATAATCGTAAAAGTAATCAATAGGGCCTGTATAAATTAGTTTTTTTGAATATTTAATTCTGTTGATGTATTTTTTGTAGTCTGATTTGAGCCCCACATGTATGTTGTCGGATTCAATCATTCTTTCACACATTTTTGTAAAGCCCTCTTTAGGCATTCCCTGATATGCATCTTCAAAGTACCTGTCGTCATGATTGAATCTGAATGGAATTCTTGAAATGACTGCAGGGCTCAGGTTTGCAGCTGATGTTCCCCACTGCTTTTCTGTATAGTTTTTGAATAGTTTATTGTAAATGTCACGTCCCGCATTTGCAAGAACAACATCTTCTGAGGATTTGATTTCTTTGATGTCCTCTTTGTTCTCGTCAATCCATTTGCGCATTGATTCCTCGTCCAAATCCAAATCGTATAGCTTGTTTAATGTATCTATACATATTGGCATAGGTACCAGCTTGCCGTCAACATAGCTTAAAACCCTGTGTTCATAGTTGATCCATTCGGTAAACTTTGACAGGTAATCATAAACCTTTTTTTCTTTTGTGTGGAATATATGGGGTCCGTATTTTTGAATTAAAAGACCGTCATCATAGAAGTCATATACGTTTCCTCCGATGTGGTCTCTCTTTTCAATAATAAGTACCTTTTCATCCAGTTCGTTAGCTATTCTTTCAGCTATTGTAAGGCCGGATAAGCCGGCTCCAACTATTACATAATCAAATTCCATTATATCACGCTTTTGAAGTATAAATTGAAGATTCTATTGCTGTTGTCATTGAAGACAATAGCATTTTTGTTTTCATATCAGTTTTATGTATTTTTTTAAGTATATTTACCTTTTTTAAAAGAAGCCTGTTTTCATCTTTGGTAAACGGTGAAGATTTCCATGTGTTCATCCAGTGCAGGAGATGAGGATTTACTGATATGTTCTGGATATTTTTTGAAAATCCTTCGGTTTTTCTTCTGCAGTAGATGTAGGACTCCATCAGTTCATCAAGCAGTCTGACATTGACGTTATTGGTAATTGACTTGTCGTCAGGCAGGTCTCTTATGTAGTAATCGTAGCACATGTAATTGTTCAGATAGACGATTCCTTTGGAATTTAAAAAGGCTTCCAGGGTAAATGCCAGGTCGTCTCCAGATATGAATGGCTGAAAACGGATGTTGTTGTCCATAATCAAATCTCTTCTGAATATTTTACTCCATACGGAAGGAGCCATCTTCAAAAGATCAGGTTCTTCTTCAATATTGTCTATGATTATCGTATCAATAGGTCCGTTTCTGCTGTATGTTCCTTCCACCTCTTTTCCGTAGACCATTCTTTCAAGGAAGTTGTCCCATACGAAATCGGAAACGTTTAAAAAGTTGGCGGTTTCAAAGGTTTCATCTGGATATGCATGTTCCAAATCATCCTCATATGGTGAATAGCACTTCTGGACATATCCTCCATATTCAAATATTCTTCTGAACCTTGCAAAAGCCATCTGGGCATTGTTTTCGGTAACGGCATTGTATAGGGTTTCACAGCAGTCCGGCACGTATCTGTCATCCGGGTCAAGAAACATTATGTAGTCACCCGTACAGGCCTCAATTCCTGTGTTACGTGGTGTATATGCTGCTCCTGAGTTTTTTTCGTGATGAATTGCAGTGCAGCAGTCATATTTTTCTGCATATTCATCTATGATTTTGTCTGATCCGTCAGTTGAGCAGTCATTGACCATGATGATTTCCAAATTTTCATTTCCTATTGTCTGGTTGATTAAAGAGTCGATTCCGCCTCTAAGATGGTCTCCAACATTGAATATTGGTAGGATAATACTTATTTTATCTTCCATTAGAATTTCTCCACGTGCTGAATAATAATTCCATCATGTCTGGAACTGTGTAAGTGTCAGGGTAAATATGTTCAACTCCGTATTCGTCAAGGACCTTGCCTGTAATGGGGCCGATTGCAACTGTTAGTAACTTATCTGATAACAGTTCAGCCAGTTTTTCATTGTTTTCAGAAATTTTAAAGAAATTGTGTACTGTAAGAGGACTTGTAAATGTAATGGCATCAATTTCTGAGCTTTCAATCTTTGAAATCAATTCCTTCACGCTTTCATCATCCATCGGAAAGAGTGACTGGTATGCTTCAGCTATTATAACATTATTGTCAAGTTTTTCCAGTCCTTTAGGCAGCGTATCTCTTGCAGAAGCTGTTCTTGGTATGCCTATGGTCTGATTTCTTATATCTCTTTCTGTAAACTCTCCAACAAGTCCTTCAGCCGTAAAATCATTAGGCATCAAATCTGGTGTAACGCCCTGCTTTTCAAGAAGTGAGCCGGTTTTGTTTCCGATGACTGCAACTTTGCAGTTAAGTCCATCAAAAAAGTTCGGATAAAAGAGGTTGAAAGAATCTATTGTTGTTGGAGATGTAAAAACAATCCAATCAAGAGAATCTTTGTTTTTTACCAAATTTTTTAATGAATCGGTATTTACAGGTTTTAAATCCAGTGTCGGTGCAAGCACTGCACTTCCACCTAATTTTTCTACAATTTCACAGGCTTTTTTTGCTCTGTCGGCTGGCCTTGTAATTGCAACAACGGGTTTTTTCATTATATTTACCTTCAATAACTTATAATGTTATATATTTTGAATTTGTTTGCTTATATTATTTGTGTAGCATTAATTGTTGCGAAAGTAAACAATTATATATAATTAAAATCAATAAGTATATAGGTGAATAAATGTCAAAAGTTTTAATTGCATACTTTTCTGCAAGTGGAGTAACGAAAAATCTTGCAGAGAAAATAGCTAGAGAAAATGATTATGATATCTTTGAAATTGTTCCGCAGGAAATCTATACTCCTGCGGATTTGGACTGGACAGACAAAAACTCCAGATCAACAAAAGAGATGAATGACAAATCATTCAGACCGCCGATAGTTGAAAGCACTGATGTAAGCGGATATGATACTGTTGTAATAGGTTTTCCGGTATGGTGGTATACAGCACCTACAATTATCAACACTTTTATTGAAAGTGTTGATTTAAGCGGAAAAACGATTAAGGCATTCTGTACTTCAGGAGGCTCAGGCATCGACAAGTGCGTTAATGACCTTGCTGCCACATATCCTGATTTGAACTTTGCAAAAGGCTTAAGACTGACCGGCGCAGAGAGTAGTGAAAAAATTAAAGAGTGGATTAGTGAATAAAATGGCAAAAAAAGTAGTTGTAATAAGTTCTTCACCAAGAAAAGGAGGAAACTCAGATACATTATGTGATGAATTTGTAAAGGGAGCTATCGATGGTGGAAATGAGGCAGTAAAATACTTTTTGGAAGATATTGAATTCGGTTCCTGCAAAGCATGTATGGCTTGCAAAACACCGGAAAGGGAATGCTTCCAGGAAGATGAAATATCCATAATCCTTGATGATATGATGGATGCTGACGTTATTGTTTATGCAACACCGATTTACTACTTTTCAATGACAGGAACATTGAAAAGCTTCTTTGACAGATGCTATCCGATTTTCAATCACCTTGAAAACAAGGATTACTATATCATCACAGCTGTCGGATCATCAAACGGAAACGCTTTAACTGGTATTCGTGATTTTATAGGATTTTCTCAAAATCCAACTGAAAAAGCTGTCTTTACTGTTGTGGGGGATGTAACTCAGCAGGATGACATCCGCAGTGAAGTTTATGAGGCAGGTAAAAACTGCTGATTTTTCTTATTTTTTTTTAATTTTTTGAAGAACGTTATTTTAAAAAAAGAAAGGATAGAAAATTCTATCCTTTGTATTCCTGGCCGTTGACAAAGAGTTTATGGCCGTTTAAATCAATTTTTCCGGAGTTGGAAAGTGAAGTTACATTACTGTCTCCGTTTAAGGTCCATGTGGAACCGCTTTCAACTACAACGCCGGTTGTTCCGGTTGAGTTGATTGCCCCTTCAAATTTACTGTTTTTCAAAGTAATGTTGAGGGAACTTATTGCATCAACAAGTATGTTTCCTTTCATTTCCTGATTTGTACATGTGAGATTTGCATCTCCTCCATTGGAGCCTGTATTTCCCCACTGGTTCTGTCCTGAAATCTTAAAGAGAACTCCGCTTCCAAAGTCCAATGTGGATGATTCCAAGAATATGTTTGCTTTAGTATTGGTTATATAAAACATAGGGATCTCTGAATAATACTTGGATGATGAATCAACGCTTAGTTTGGAGTTTTTGGAGATGAAAGTTGATGTTCCCACATCAGCATCTCCGCTCATGCTTTGGTAGATGAACACTCCAGCCAAATCAACATATTTGTCACCATCTTTACGGTTACCTTCACCAAAACCAGTCAATTGTGAATTTTCAAGAGTTATTGAGTTTTTACCTTCAATACATGCAATCTGGGACACATAAGCGGTACCCTGTGTGTTTTTAACAGTTATGTTTCCTGTTGAATAAATCAAAGGTGAACCTCTTCCGGATGCATTGTTGACTCCAGTGTTTAAAACGGAATTGATTACAGTTACATTTCCTTCACCGCGGTCTGTTGCAAGAGCAGCACAACTGTTTCCGTCAGTATTGATTACAACATTTTCTGCATTGATAATACCGCCAAAGGTAGAGTCAAGTCCACGGGATTTGTCCTGGTGGGTTGTTATCTTAACATTTTTGATATTGGCAGTTGTATCATTGTTTGACTGGTCAGTCTTTTTGAGTTCTTCAGGTGGTTTTTCAGGTGGGCTTCCACCATTTCCCTCTGGTGAATTTCCTCCAGGAGCAGCCTGTCCGTTATCGGTATTGGTTACAAAAATTCCATTTGATCCTTTTGCATTGGTTTCAATTTCACAGTCTTCAATAGTTAACTTGCTTGCATCCTTAACAAGGACAGCTGAGTTAACACCATAAAAATCAGCATCATCACCGGAGGTTGCAGTATTTCCAGTCTTGTTAATGAATGATTTTGTCAGTTTCAGTATGCTTGTCTTATTTACCAGAACAGCATTTTCGTCACTTGCAGTAGAACTGAATATTCCACTATTTTCGTCTTTTGTCTCTCCATTCAGTTTCAATGTTCCTTTTTCAGTCAAGGCGCTTGCATCAATAATCTTTAAATCGCCTTTGGGTGCATGATTATTAGTAAATGCAGAAAAGCCTATTGTTGCTATTATGACAATAGCCAGTATTATTCCAATAATGTACATTTTTTTCATGATGGAATATATGTTGTTGAATATTTATTAATATTTTTATAAATACAATGCTCTTCTTATCCCCAACTTAAAATCTATGGGATATCGTGACGGATCTAAATTTTACTGCTAAATTTTTAGACGGACAGGGAATCTCTTATTCTAATCCGGGTAGTAACTTTTAATTATTTATGTGTTTTTCTAGGGTAGAACAACAGACTGTAATGGTGAAGCTAAGTTAAATGTTAACATATAATTGGGACAATACATTATCATATCATTGTATAATGGGTGTGGTGTTTCAAAGAAAATAAGAATGAGAAATTAAAATTTTAGAAAAAGAAAGGATTTTCCTTTTCTTTTTCATATTTATTTTTTTTAA
>ONIK01000127.1 GCA_900317865.1 uncultured Methanobrevibacter sp.
AGCAGTATGCTACATCTGTTAGTGCAGCTTATTATTGTATGTTTTTAACTGCTAAAGCATTATTAATTAAAAAAGAGCATTATCCTAAATCTCATGAAGGTTTAATTTCTTTATTTGGTCAAGTGTATGTAAATCAAGGCGATTTTGATAGAAATATCGCTAAATATCTTGCACGTGCTCAATCTTTACGTGAAGATGCTGATTATGATGCTGTTGATGGGATTACAGAGGGTATTGCAAAATTATGGATAAATAATGCCGAAGAATTTATGGAAGAGTCCAAACGTTTTTTATAAATAAGGGCATGTTTTAATTTTTTCTTATCTTTTAAAATAGACATTTCTCATTACCGTAAATATTTTAATGTTAATGTTTGTAATAGTATAATGTAGGAGCTAAAAGTACTAAATATTTTGTATAGTATACGGGCAAAATCCCTTTTATGAAGTTTTTTAGAATTATAAAAGAATATTATTATTTTATTTTATATTTAACCAATTTTAATGGTGCGGTAATTAAATGGAAGATTATTTGATAGAAACTCCAAGCATTGATTATGTGAATTTTCATATCCAAGAAAGGGTTCAGGAATTAAAGAATCAATCAGATGATAATTTGGATTATATCAAAAGAAGTTATATCCTTGTTAGGGATGAAATTCCTCACTCATGGGACATTAAAACAGAAGTAGTTTCAAGAACTGCCAGTGATGTGCTTAAAAATAAAACTGGAATCTGCTGGACAAAATCATGTCTTCTTGCAGCACTTTTAAGAGCAAATGGAATTCCGTCAGGCATCAGTTACCAACTGCTTACAAGAGCAGATGATGATAGTGAAGGTTATATGATTCATGCTTTAAATACAGTGTATTTAAAAGATTTTAATAAATGGATCAGACTCGATGCTCGAGGAAATAAAGAAAATATTAATGCATACTTCAGTTTGGATGAGGAACACTTAGCCTATACTGTCCGAAGTGAATTGGGCGAAATTGACTATCATGATAATCATGCAGATTTAGATGATAGGCTGGTTAATATTCTGATGGAAAGTGAGAGTATACAAGAAATTACATCAGACTTTGAGTTTTAGTCAAATTCACATCAATAAAGTTAATATTAAGCAAAAAAAATAGATTTTTTTTTAAGATTGAATAAGGATAAATTTGTTAAATAAATCTTGACACATCCTCATTCAACATTCATAACTATAGGTTGGCATCATGCCACCAAACATCATAAGATGTCAAATAATATTTTAAATATCAATATTTATAAATGTTTTTATTTGGCCTAATTTTAAGTTAAAACAATATTTTATTACTAAAACAATTTTACACATTCAGAACAATATTTATTTTAAAAAATAATAAATCATAAATAGTTTTAGGACAAAATATCTAATTCTAAAACATTAATATAAATTATGTAACTGTTGTGTTTTCGTTCTATACTCCAACTTTTAGGTTGTGGATGAATTGCAAAAGAATAATTTTTATATAAATTATTGAATGCTTATTTATATATTATCATTCAATATATTGAATAAATATTTATATTATATCATTCAATATATTATCAAAGAGGTGATTATCATGAATCCTGAAAATGAAGATTCATTTTATGATTTTTTACAAAGTCAAATTACGGACACTCCATTATCCCTAAACAATGAATTGTCCAATATGGGAGTTAAATTTAACCATAGGGATGATTTTGATGAAATAAAACTTTTAATGGATGAATTTATCGATGGAAATAATGTTAATCGTTATATTGTATTGCCCGGTCTAAGGGGTGTTGGAAAAACAACAATTCTATTTCAGGCATATGACTATCTATTGAATCAAAAAAATATCAATCCTGAACAGATTTTATATTTTTCATGCGAAGAGCTAAATAAAATAGAAGACTGTGATATCTATGATACAGTTAAATATTATCTAAAGACATTCCATAACTCATCACTGCAGACGCTCAACGAAAAGATATTCCTATTAGTCGACGAGTCGCACTTTGACAAGGATTGGTCGATTTCAGGCAAACTAATCAATGATAAATCAAAAAACATTTTCATGATTTTTACAGGTTCATCTGCAATAAATCTGGAGTATAATGCCGAAGCAGCGAGAAGAATGATAAGATATCCGATAACACCATTAAATTATTCACAACACCTAAAATTAAAATACAATTATCAAACTGACATTTCCAATGATTTGGTTGACTTATTGTTCAATGGTAATGTTGATGCTGCAATCATAAAAGAAAATAAGATTAATCGTGATTTATTGAATTTAAAGAATTATAATTCTATGGATTGGGATAACTATTTTAAATTCGGCGGATTTCCATCTGTGATGCATGATACCAATTACAGAAATGCATCAAAAAAATTGTACTATTCGGTTGAAACTGTAGTGACAAAAGATCTGGGAACAATGAACAACCTAACGGCCAATACGCAAACCAATGCATTAAGGTTGATGAAATTTTTAGCAGAAAAATACCCTGGTGACATATCACAAAATGCACTTGCAAATAAAATCAAAACATCGGCTGGAAGTGTAAATACAATAATGGACTTGCTTGAAAAGACTCATTTAATATTTCACACAGAACCCTATGCCGGTGCAAATGCAAGAGCAAAAAAATCATGGCAATACTATTTTGCAACCCCAAGCATAATGCATGCAATTAATCTCAAATTCGGATTTTCATCTATAAAATTGAGCGAATATGAAGGGATATTGCTTGAAACATTAGTCGGATCGAACCTCGTCAACCTGAAAAATAGTGAAAGATTCTTTGATTTTGGCATATTTTATGACACATATAAAGTGAAAAAGCAGCGTGTTGACTTTATAATAAAAAAAGATTTTGATGAGGTAATTCCAATAGAAGTTGGGTATGGTAATAAAGGTACCAGTCAAATCAATGATGCGATAAGAAGATATAAAGCTCCACATGGAATTGTTATATCAGATACAACAAAAACTATTGAAAAAGTTGATAATGTAATATTCGTGCCAATAAAAACTTTTTCATTAATGTAAAATATTGAAATTTGGGAAGTATAATTTATTTCC
>ONIK01000038.1:0-21979 GCA_900317865.1 uncultured Methanobrevibacter sp.
CCAATCCATTGAGCCAAATCATATTTAGCTATGTCTTCTTCTTTAATTCCTCTTGCAATCATCTTTTCTTTTAAAGCTTCAGCATCAGCTCCGGCCATACCACATTCTGTGTGTCCGACAACCATTACTTCTTCAGCTCCAAGATTGTATAATGCTGCACCGATTGATCGGATTGCATCTTCACCGACGATTGAGTTACCTGCATTTCTGACGATTTTTGCATCTCCTCTTTTTAAACCTAATGCAGGTTCGAAAAAGTCGATTAATCTGCAGTCCATACAGGTTAAAATAGCTAATTTCTTAGCTGCATGGTGAGACATCTCTGTGCCTTCAAAATTTTCAACAAATTCCTTATTGTCCTTTAATACATTTTCCAAAATAGTCATTTTAAATACCTCTTGACATTGCAGTAATACCCGTTCTTGAAATCTTTCTGATTCCAAAACGTTCTAACAAAGATATAAATGCATTGATTTTATCCCCATCCCCAGTTATTTCAACAATCAGTGTTTCTTCACTTACGTCAATAATTTGTGCTCTGAAAATATTGGAATATTGCAATATTTCAGCCCGTTCTACTTCACTAGCTGTACTAACTTTTATGAGACATAATTCTCTTTTAACTGCATTTTTAGTAATATCTTTAATCTTGATAACATCAACTAATTTATTTAGCTGCTTTGTAACCTGTTCCAATATCTTTTCATCGGCTTTTACAGTAATTACCATTCTTGCAAGACCTTTTGTTTCAGATTTGCCGACTGTAATACCTTCAATATTGAAATCTCTTCTTGTGAATAATCCGGCTATCTTCTGTAAAACTCCAGGCCTATTTTCAACAAGAGTACTTATAATATGATATTCTTCTTCCATTTAAATCACATCCTTTTCAAGTTTATATTCACCAATCATTTCATTGATACCTGCACCCGGAGGCAGCATTGGAAGTGATTCTTCAGAATCTATGACAATATCTATCAATATAGCCTCATTATCTTTTATTGCGGTTTTTAATACATCTTTGGTTTCGCCGGGTTTTTCCACTCTTACAGCATTAATGCCGAAACTTTCAGCTAACTTGACAAAGTCTGGACTGTCTTTAAATTTTGTTTCGGAATGTCTTTCATTGTACAATAAGCTTTGCCATTGATATACCATTCCCAAAGTTCTGTTTTCAAGCACTACTGCAATAACAGGCAAATCATAATCATAAACGGTAGCCAATTCCTGACAGACCATTAAAAATCCGCCGTCCCCATTAATAGAAACAACAGGATCCTGCGGACATGCAACTTTAGCACCAATAGCTGACGGGAAACCGAATCCCATCGTTCCAAGTCCTCCTGAAGAGATGAACTTGCGTGGTTTTTGAGTGTCATAAAAATGAGCCGCCCACATCTGGTTCTGGCCGACATCTGTTGTCAGTATGGACTCGGGAGTTAAAACTTCACTGATTTCCTTAATTACAGATTGAGGTTTAAGTGGAACATCATCATATGTAACTCTAGGAAGTAAATCAATTTTTCTTTGCTTGATTTTATCTGTCCAAGCATTAACCTCATTGGAAGCTTTATATCCTTTAAATAAATTATTTAATGAATTTAAAATATTTTTAGCATCACCTACAATAGGCAAATCCACATCGACATTTTTACCTATTTCAGCAGGGTCTATATCAATATGGATAACCTTGCTGTCGGGAACGAAACTGTCCAGTCTTCCGGTTGTTCTGTCAGAAAATCTTATACCTATAGCAATCAATAAATCACATTCATTAACAGAATCATTGGAAACTTTTCTTCCATGCATTCCCAGCATTCCCAATGCCAATTCGTCCTTTTCATTGATAGCTCCCTTACCTAAAAGTGAAGTCATGACAGGAGCATTGATTAAATGTACAAATTCATTGAATTCACTGCAGGCATCAGCCAAAATAACGCCTGCACCGGCAAGCACCAAAGGCCTTTTAGCCTGCTTAATTAACTCACAGGCTTTTTTAATTTGTCTGGGATTACCCTTTAATGTAGGTTTGTATCCGGGAATTTGAATTAGATTATCATCAAAACTTGTTAATTCCCCTTCCTGCACTTCTTTTGGAACATCAATTAATACAGGTCCGGGTCTTCCACTTGCAGCTATATCAAAACTGGTTTTTATGATGGAAGGTATTAAATCAGGGTCTTTTGGCTGAAAACTATGCTTGACAATAGGCATAGTGATACCCATAATATCCGCTTCCTGAAATGCATCATTTCCTATTAAATGAGTTGGAACCTGTCCTGTTATAGCTACAATAGGAGAAGAGTCCATATAAGAAGTAGCAATACCGGTAACCAGGTTAGTTGCACCCGGTCCGGAAGTGGCCAGGCACACTCCCACCTTACCTGAAGCCCTTGCAAATCCGTCAGCCGCATGAGCTGCTGCCTGTTCGTGTCTAACTAGGATATGGTCGATGTCCGCATCATATAACATATCATAGAAAGGTATGGTTTGTCCTCCGGGATAACCGAATATTGTTTCTACTCCCATTTTTTTAAGGGATTCAATTATTGCTTCTCCGCCTCTCATTTCTAAAACCTTTATTAAATCTTTTATTATGGATTAATTTTTGTGTAGTGGAATATATAAAATTAGTCATTAGATATTGAAAAAAATTAATATAGTATAAAATAATAAATTAAACACAAGTAAGCAACTTAGATTATCATGAAATATTCAAAAATATTATGCCACAGAATACCTGAAAGAAGCTTTCATTATAAGAATCATCAGTTTCCAGTTTGTGCAAGATGTACCGGCTTTTATACAGGTTTAATAGTATTTTTAATATATAATTACTTTTATCCGGTCAATTATACATTAAACTTATTCATAATATCAGTTATATTGCTTATTCCTGCAGGCGTCGACGGTTTTACTCAGCTTTTGGGATATCGCAAAAGCAATAATAATCTACGATTTGTTACCGGATTTATTGGTGGAATCGGCTTAATAATTTTCATGAAAATAGCTGTAGAAATCTTTTATTATTTAATGGGAGTATATTTATGATTTTTTGTCCAGAATGCGGTGAAGAAAATCCTGAAGGAAGTAAATTCTGTAGAAAATGCGGTATTAATCTAGTCTATGAAACACCAGAACCTGAACCTAAACAAACAACAGCTAAAAAAGTTACGGTTGAGGACGACAGGGGACCGATTAATCCGAGACCCGTCAATACATCAAGTACCGGCAATAATAATACAAATGATGATAAGGATAAATGGTGCATGTGCTGTATTTGTATAGTCTTTTTATTTATAGTGTTTGCCATTCTTGGCCATTAATCCTTTAAATAATGGTAAAGAACGGCTTTTTGTGCATGAAGCCTGTTTTCGGCCTGATCATAAATAACTGACTGACTGCCGTCAATTACATCAGCTGAAACTTCCTGACCTCTGACTGCAGGCAGGCAATGCATAAAAATAGCACCTTCATTAGCAATATCCATTAACTGCTGATTGACCTGATAAGGTGCAAGATCTTTTTCTCTTTGTGCTTTTTCAGCTTCATCACCCATACTTACCCACACATCAGTATAAACAACATCGACATTGCTTAAAACAACATCAATATCATCAGAAATAGTTATTTCAGTATTGTTTTCATTTGCATATTCATTGGCGATTTTTAAAATATCTTCATCAGGTTCATAACCTTTAGGACAGGCAACAGACATGTCCATTCCTAAAAGAGGAGCAATCAATAAAAGGGAATTACATACGTTGTTTCCATCACCGACGAAACATATTTTCTTATTTTCAAAGGAACCGAAATGCTCTTTGATTGTTAACATATCGGCCAATGCCTGGCAGGGGTGTTCCAGATTTGTCAGTCCGCTGATAACAGGCACTTCAGAATATTTGGCCAATTCAACTACATCGCGATGTTCAATAGCTCTAATCATTATTCCATCAACAAAACGGCTCAATACTTTAGCAGTATCTAAAATAGGTTCTCCTCTGCCCATCTGCAAGTCATTAGATGATAAAAATATTCCTCTTCCGCCCAGCTGATACATTCCAACATCAAAAGAAACTCTGGTACGTGTTGAAGACTTTTGGAAAATCATGGCTAAAGTTTTACCTTTCAAAGGCTTATCTTCCGCTTCGCCTGCTTTAATCTTAATAGCTAAATCAATAATATATGAGACTTCCTCTTTAATATCACAAACAGATAATAAACTATCCATTATAATCCCCTCTAATAAAATAAAGTATTTGTTATTTATATATATTAAATATTATGTTTTTTCACACTTAATTAAATGAAATGTATCTTGAATATTATTTCAAAAAAAAGAAAAACTATTTTAAGTAAAATAGTTCTATTTCTTAATCCAATTCATTAATGGATGTTCCTTTAGTTTCAGGGAATACCCAAATCCAAATACCGACCAATATTGCAAATATTGAAGCTATAGCAATTCCGTAACTCAAATCAAAGTATGTTGCAACAAGAGTTATGGTTATGGGCGTGAGGAATTGGGCTCCACGTGCAAGATTGAATACGGTACCAACACCGGTATTTCTGATTTTTGTTGGGAAGAGTTCTGAGAATAGTGACCCGAATCCTCCAAAGAATCCTGTTCCAAATCCGGTCATGAACATGAATACAAATATTAAATCAGGAATTGCAGCAATCTGATTCCAGCAAAGTGTAATCATGGCTATGCTTATACCCATGATAAAACTGTAAATTGTAAATGCGGGACGTCTTCCGAGCTTATCTGCCACATAACCGAAAGTGGTATAACCTGTAAAATCACCGCATTGAATTAATACAATCCCAAATGTTGTGCCTACAGCTGCCAAGCCTCTTTCTTGTGCAAGATAGGTTGGAAGCCAGGAATATGTATACCAATAGGCGGACATACCGAATCCGCATAATATCAAACACATCAGGAATATTTTTCTATAATTTTTTGAAAATAATTCTTTAAATTCCTGGAGAGGATGTTTGTTTTTGAACTGATCTTTATTTTGAAGCCATACATCGGATTCCTTAAGATTTCTCCTAATGAGAATGACACTAAGTGCAGGAAGAACTGAAACTAAAAATGTCATTCTCCAGCCAATATGTGGACTTACTAATCCCCCCACTATTGCAGCTAAAATCACACCAACCGGTGCTCCGGATTGCATGAAGGCTCCGAATTTAGCTCTTAATTTATCAGGAAATGTTTCGTTGATGTAAATCTGACCGGTAGCCCATTCTCCACCAACACCTAATCCCGTAATAAATCTAAATATTATTAATGAATAAAAAGACCATGAAAAGGCAGATAACATAGTGCCTATAGAATAAATAACGATTGTCCATTGCAATACTTTCTTACGACCATACTTATCACCCAATGCTCCAAAAACTATACCTCCAAAGCCTGTGGCAAACAATGATATTCCCAGACATAAAGAGAGCATTTCAGCGGAAAAATGAAGATCAGCCTGAAGATAGGACACTAAAAATGTAAACAGCATCAAATCGTAGAAATCAAAAACCCAGCCTGCCCAGCTCAAACCGAAAATCTTGTAATGGTCTTTCGTTAGTTTTGTTTCTTCATTCATCAGCATAACTGTACAACCCATACTTATTTGATTTTTAAAGAAATTTATTATTATTTTATTTTAAGTTTTAAATGATATTTAAAATTTATTCAAATAATATAATTGGATATTGATTATTTTTTGCAATTGATGAAAACTTTATTATAATTTCAATGGCAAAGACCGTTTATTTAATTTAATTGTGAAATAATAAAAATACGCCAGTAAATTTTTTACAAACCCATTAATTGAATTAAATGAAAAAATTATTTTAATAATAAATAATATAACATTTAAAACTATTAAATTATATAATTATAACCTAGTAGGCGATTAAATGATAAGTGATAATATTAAAAAAGGAATTCAACGAGCCCCGCACAGGTCTCTTTTGAGAGCTTGTGGCCTTGAAGATGATGATTTTAAAAAACCGTTCATTGGAATAGCTAACAGTTTTACCGATATTGTTCCGGGACATATTCATCTCAGAGACCTTGTTGAATTTGTAAAAGAAGGAATTAGGGCTGCCGGTGGAGTTCCATTTGAATTTGACACCATGGCTATTTGTGACGGAATCAGTATGAACCATGAAGGAATGAAGTATTCCCTTCCTTCAAGAGAAATTATAGCTGCTACAGTTGAAAGTATGACTAAAGGACATGCTTTTGACGGATTGGTATTAATTCCAAGCTGTGATAAAGTTGTTCCGGGCATGATTATGGGTGCATGCCGTGTAAACATCCCAAGTATTGTTGTTACAGGGGGTCCTATGGCTGCAGGTAATTATAAAGGAAAAAATGCTGATTTAATTACTGTTTTTGAAGCTGTCGGTAAGCACTCAGCAGGAAAAATAACCGAAGAGGAAGTTTATGAAATGGAAAAATGTGCCTGTCCGGGACCCGGCAGCTGTTCAGGACTGTTTACAGCAAATACAATGGCATGTATTTCCGAAACACTAGGTTTATCCCTTCCGTTATGTGCTACAACCCATGCAGATACTGAAGAAAATAATCAGATGGCATTTGAATCTGGAAAACAGATTATTGAACTTGTAGAAAAGGACATTAAGCCATCCGACATATTAACTCAGGAAGCCTTTAACAATGCCATTGCAATTGACATGGCTTTAGGAGGTTCATCAAATACCGCTTTACACATTCCGGCTATTGCAAGTGAAGTTGATGGGGTTGATGTTGATTTGGAATTGTTCGACAAAATCAGCCGTGAAGTTCCCCACATTGCATTAATTTCACCTGCAGGTGAAGACAGCATGATGGACCTGCATCTGGCCGGAGGAATTCCTGCAGTATTGAAAACCCTGGATGACAAAATTGACAATACTCCATTAACAGTCACAGGCAAGACCATAGGAGAAAACCTTGAAAATGTTGAAAATAAAAATACTGATGTTATTCGTCCATTAGATAATCCTGTTCATGAAGATGGTGGAATAGCTATTCTTAAAGGTAATATTGCTCCAAACGGCAGTGTTGTTAAAAAAGGTGCTGTTGCAGAAGAATTAATGCATCTTAAAGGACCGGCAAAGGTTTATCATTCTGAAGAGGAAGTAACACAGGCAATATTCAATCATGAAATAGAAGAAAGAGATATTGTTGTTATTATCTATGAAGGTCCTAAAGGCGGTCCTGGAATGAGAGAAATGTTAAATGCCACTTCAGCCCTTGCAGGAATGGGAATTAAAGACGTTGGTCTTATTACTGACGGAAGATTTTCAGGCGGAACACGTGGTCCGTGTATCGGACATGTATCACCTGAAGCAATGGCATCAGGTCCTATTGCCGCCGTTGAGAACGGAGATATAATTGAAATCGACATTAAAAACAGATCCATTAATGTCGAATTAAGTGATGAAGAAATAGCTCAAAGACTGGAAAATGTAAAACACCCTGAAAGCGATGTTGACGGCTGGTTAAGCATATACCAAAAATTGGTTCAATCTGCAGACAGCGGAGCTATCTTAAGGTAGTGTTAAAATGGAAATATTAAAATACTCAGAAATTGACTTGGCTGAAACAATAAAAAGATCAGAACAGGACGTGAATAACGTTCTAGATACGGTATCTGAGATTTTAAACAATGTTAAAGATAATGGCGATAAGGCAGTAAAATCCTACACTGAGAAATTTGATGGAGTTTTGGTTGATGAATTGAAAGTATCAGAAAGTGAAATAAAAGAGGCTTATGATACCCTGGATGATTCTCTATTGGCTGCCTTAAAACAAGCTGCAGCCAACATTGAAAAATTCCACAAAAAACAGATTCCTGAAGAATGGGAAATGGAAGTTAACCCGGGAATTACAGCCGGTCAAATCGTAAGGCCGATAAACTCTGCAGGATGTTATATTCCAGGCGGAAGAGCAGCTTATCCGTCTTCAATATTAATGACAGTTATCCCTGCCAAAATTGCCGGAGTCGAAAAAGTAATATGTGTCACTCCTCCCCAAAAAGACGGAAAGATTCTTGATGCGATACTTGTAGCTGCAGATATTGCGGGAGCAGATGAAATCTATAAGGTAGGTGGAGCACAGGCAATCGGAGCTCTGGCCTATGGAACTGAATCAATTCCTAAAGTCGAAAAAATAGTCGGTCCGGGAAATATTTTTGTAACTGCAGCCAAAAAATTGGTTTACGGTCAGGTGGATATTGAATTTCCGGCCGGTCCTTCTGAAGTATTGATTCTTGCTGATGAAAGTGCGGAACCGGAATTTTTAGCAACTGACATATTGGCACAGGCGGAACATGACCCTAATGCATCATGTTTTTTAGTGACTGATTCAAAAGATTTGGCTGAAAAAACTAATGAATTCGTTTTAAAACTAACTGAAATCGCCCCTAGAAGGGAAATTATTGAAGAATCATTATCCAAAAGTGGAAAAATTATTATCACTGACACATTTGAAGAAGCAGTATACGTTACAAACGAATATGCTCCAGAACATTTAATCATATCCACAAAAGATGATGATAAAACACTATCACAAATCAATAATGCCGGATCAATATTTTTAGGCCAGTATTCACCGGTAGCTGCCGGAGATTATGGATCAGGTACAAATCACGTATTGCCGACCGGCGGTGGGGCTAAAATGTATTCAGGCCTTTCAACCGAAGCCTTTATCAAAAAGCCTACAGTTCAAAGAATTACAAAAGAAGGTTTGGGCGAACTTGCAAAAACTTCAGTTCCAATAGCTGAATATGAAGGATTCTTTGCTCATTCAGATTCATTTAAAAGAAGATTGGAAAAATAATTTTCTATCTTCAACTTTTTTTATTAAATCCTTACTTTTAAAAAAATAGAAAAAGTGATAAAAATCACTTTAAACATTTACAGATGCCGGTAGGTTATGAGTGTTTCCATAATCTATTAATATACTTACACAGATATCCAACATTCTTGATGGAGAAATATCAGGGACCCCTCCCGTGTAAATACCAACATAATTTGGAACAGCACCATTACTTTCAATCCATGATGAGAATCTGTTTGACATGTCTACATAGTTTGTACGTGCAATACTTTGTGAATAGTCACGTCCACTTGGATGAGGAGCATATCCGGGATTTCCGACAGATATTGTTGCATCAGGATGTCCGCTACCAATTTGAGAAATGGATTTAGTTAAAATATACAAACATTGTGCCTTTGATAAAGAAAGTGATTTGAAATTGACTGGGAAATTGCCGCCGGAATTTCTAATAACCTGAGCCAATGCAGGAGATTCACTTACTGGAAAACTGTCTAATGAAACGGCGGAAGCACCTGAACCGGATGAACTGGAACTTTGCTGTGGTGCCTGATTAGCACTATTGGCACTTTGGGAATTATTATTAAATAAACCAGTACCAAAACCTACAAACACAACGGCTAAAATAACAATTGCTGCGATCAAAACAGCGATTATAATCTTTTTATTTCTGTCATCATCGTTTTGTGTAGTGTTAACAGGTTTTGGAGTATTAACATCACCAGTATTTGATTTAATTTGACTTCCACAATGTTTACAAAATTTTGAACCATCTTTTATTTCTTCCCCACATTTAGGACAAAACATAAAAAATACCTCATTTAAATTACAATAGACTCTATATTTTTTATATTTAAAATATTTTTTTAACCAATTAATGAAACTGAAAAATTTTAGTCTGTAAAATTTCACAAGAAGTCTTTTTTAAAGGAATTTACCAACTATGAAAAGCCTGCAAGCAAGTACTTGCATTCAATTATCTTTAAATTAAATTAAAAGAAATAACAATATTTAAACAAGAAAATGGAGGATAAATTTTGATATTCAAATCAAAAATAGGAATATTTATAATTTCAATTTTATTTTTAATGATGTGTATGTCCTCCGTTAGTGCGAGCGATACAGATAATTTAAATTTTCACGATACTGTAATGATTAATTAAAAGGTGTATAATCTCCTTCTTTATTTTTTTCAAAAATTACCCGAAAACTGAATATAATCAACCATCCAACAAGAAATTAAATGCAAAACCACAATAAAAATTAAAATTCTACAAAGCCCAAATATTAATATAGCTTTTTTCAAAATAATATTAAGGGGAAAAAATGCAAATAGACTATCTAACTATTCTAGAATTTGTTGTGGAAATAATTGTTTTTTTAATTTTAATGGTTATTTGTAGGTTTATTTTTGATAAACTCGAAAATTCATCCTACAAATTATTAAATCCAAGAGAATATTTACCGGAAGAGGAAGTCCATTCATTAAGGCAAATGTCTTTCCTGATAATGATGGCTTTGCTGTTCATAAGCGTTTTATATAACTTAGTCTATATTGGAAAGGATCTGCTTTCTTTTGTAATATTCGATATTCTCATTTCCCTATATATCGCAACCAAACTGGACAAGAGAACCTGGAAAAATAGAATTTTATTAATATTATTGATTCCATACGGTTCCCTGACATATTTCCTATTCGGCAAAAGCCTGGTAGGATATATAGCATTAATTCACATCCCAGTATTCATTTACTTTATAAAAGTATATTATGACAAGTTTAGGGAATATACTGAGTCAAACGGTTTGGGAATAGCTATAATTTTATTGTTTACAATAATATTTGTCAGTTTTTTCATAACTCAACTTGCAGAACAGGTTAATCCTTTAAATGCACTGGTCATGGTTTCAAACGCATTTACAAGTAATGGATATGCTGTTTTAGGAACAACCGCCATTGGAAAAATCAACTCAATATTTCTGGTTTGGGGAGGTTACATATTGTCAGGCGTAGGTACCGCAACTCTTGCAGCCGCAATCCTGAAAAAACACCATGATGTTAAAAATAAAGAGTTATATGATAAAATTGATGAACTGGATAAAAAAATTGATAACCTTGAAGAGTTAATCAAAAAGAATAATAATGATGATCAGTCTGATTTATAATCTAATTTTTGTTGTCAATTAATTCTTTCAATTCATTGATTTCCTCGTGCAGTTTTTTATTTTCTTCACGAACAGCCTTCAGCTCATCCATAACTTCACGTGAGTTATCTTCGACTATACTTCTAATATCGTCCGCCATTTCATTTTCATTATTTCCCATTAAACGGTCTGTAAGGTACGAAGACAATGCTGCTGTAATTGTTGAGACAATAAATATTCCAACAATAATCAATAAGATTGTTATTACCCTATCGTTGAATGTCTGTGGGACTATATCACCATAACCTACAGTAGTTAACGTAACAATAACAAAATAAAAGCTATCAAATAAATCATCAGAAGAACCGAACATTATATACAATATTGTAAATATTATCACCGTAAAGAATATTCCGCCGATAATCTTATCTAGATTCGTCTTTTTAATGAATTTTTTAAAGCCATTGAAGAATTTGTTATATAAAATCATTATCCGAAGCAATTTAAAAAACATTATATATCTCAAAATGTTAGCGCCAGGAATAACGGCCGGCAGCAACGCCTCAATAGGTATGGAAGCGATGAATGTTACGATATTTTCCTTATCCTTTAAAAACTCTTTTTTTGAAGGAGCCCTGTAAAACTTAATTATCCATTCTGAGAGAAGGAATATACATACGACTAAATCGAACAGTATAACAACATACGAAAGGTCATCCGGAAGGTCCAAAAGAAGACCTGCAGTAATAAATATAATGTCTGCAAAGACTAAAAGATGCAATAGTACTATCAATGTTTTGGAACTTACTTTCATGCCCCTATCTTTCATCAACAACACCCGTTTAAAATATATTCAAGAATACAACAACAAGTTAAATGATATCCTAATTTACATTATACTTTTGATTGATAGATACTATGTTTAAGATTATAATTAAACATTACCCTATACGGATTTGGAGATTGAATGAAACTAAAGAAAATGTCATTGCACAAATAGAATTTTTAAAAATTTTTTTGAAAAAAACAAGTAGAATTTCCACAAATCCAAAAAATTTTAAAGTCAACGAAAAGTCTTGATATACTGGAATTCTAACATAGTTTTATTAAAGATAAATTATAAAATTAAGTGCATAATGAAAATTTATTTTTATAACCTGAGGTGAATTAATTGCAAGGTTTATTAAATGATTGGAGAAGAAGTAATTACGCTAAAGATACAACTCCAGAAATCGCTGGAGAAGATGTTACAATCATGGGATGGGTTCATGAAATCCGTGATTTAGGTGGAATCATCTTTGTAATCATCCGTGATGTAACCGGTAGAATTCAAATTACAGCACCTTCCAAAAAAGTAGATGCTGAAATATTAGAAGAGTTAAGAGCTTTTAGAAAAGAATCTGTTGTAGCAGTTAAAGGTACTGTTCAGGAAGCTGGAAAAGCACCAAACGGTGTTGAAATTATTCCTAAAGAAATAAAAATCTTAAACTTATCCAACCAACCTTTACCAATGGACCCAACAGAAAAAGTAAAAGCTGAAATTGATACAAGACTTGATTCAAGATTTTTGGACTTAAGAAAAGAAAATGTATCAGCAATCTTTAAAATCAAAGGACAAATGTTCCACACAATAAGAGATTTCTTTTATGAAAATGGATTTTATGAAATTAATACTCCTAAACTCGTAGCTTCAGCTACCGAAGGTGGAACCGAATTATTCCCTATTACTTACTTTGAAAAAGAAGCATTCCTAGGTCAATCCCCCCAATTATACAAACAGATGATGATGGGTAGTGGAATGGATAAAGTATTTGAAATCGGTCAGATTTTCAGAGCAGAAGAGCATGATACTTTAAGACACTTGAACGAAGCTGTTTCCATAGATGCTGAAGCTTCATTTATGGATGATGAAGATATGATGAAAGTCTTAAATGATATGCTTGTTAACGTTATTGCAGACATAAATGAAAACTGTGCAAATGAATTAGAAATCTTAGGCCATGAATTGCCTGAAGCTGAAGGAGATTTCCCACACGTTACCTATGATGAGGCAGTAGACATCATCAATTCAAAAGGTGTCGAAATGGACTGGGGAGAAGATTTATCCCGTGCAGCTGAAAAAGCATTAGGCGACACCATGGGCGGATTCTACTTCTTAACCAAATGGCCTTCTGCAATCAAGCCATTTTATGTAATGCCATTTGAAGATGATGAAAAATATGCACATGCATTCGATTTAATGTATAATAACTTAGAATTGTCTTCCGGTGCAACCCGTGTTCACCAATACGATTTACTCGTAAAACAAATTGAAGAAAGAGATTTAAACCCTGACGGATTTGGAAGCTACTTGAAAGCATTCGAATATGGAATGCCTCCACATGCGGGCTGGGGAGTAGGTGCTGACAGGTTGACTATGGTACTTACAGGATCTGAAAACATCCGTGAATGTGTACTATTCCCAAGAGACAGACACAGATTAACTCCATAGATAAAATGGAATATGATATAGCTATTATAGGTGGTGGTCCTGCTGGAATGATGGCAGCTATTGCATCCGGCAAGACCTCAAATGTAATATTACTTGAAAAAAATCCTTCATTAGGTAAAAAATTGCTTTTAACCGGTGGAGGAAGATGTAATATTACAAACAATAAACCTCCTAAAAAGCTATTAACTTTTTTTGATGAGAAAAATTTCTTAAAACACTCCTTTTTTACGTTTACAAACGAAGATTTGTATTCTCTTTTTGATTTTGACTTTATAGAAGAAGACAACAACAGAATTTTTCCTGAAAGCGAAAAGTCAACAGACGTCCTAAACGGACTGAAAAAGCATCTGAAAGATGTTGAAATTCGCTGCAATTATGAAGTTAAAAAAATTACCGGCAAGTTCATTATAAACGATGAAATAAAAGCTAAAAAAATTATAATTGCTACCGGCGGAGTCACTTATCCGCAAACCGGCTGCAGCATCGATAATTACTTTCTGGTTGATGAAGAAAAAACGAAAATCAAATACGGTCTTGCTCCATTAATAACAAAGGAAGATTTAAGCCAAATTGCAGGAATAACATTGAACAATGTTGAATGCATTTATAAAAAATCCAAAGTTAAGGGTGATGTTTTAATCAGCCATGTTGGCTTGACCGGACCGGGAATCATTGATTTAAGCAATAAGATTTCAAAAGATTTGGATTACGACATTTTAAGTGACGATTATAATATTGCCTGTGAAATATCAATTGATTTGCTTCCTGATTTATCCCATGCAGACTTAAAATCAAAATTTGATAAAGAATTCCAGGAAAAAGGAAAAACACAGATTAAAAATTACCTTAAACAATTTTTAACAAACAATTTCATAGAATACTTCTTAAATAAAGTTAACATAGTTTCAGATACTCAACTAAACAGGATTAACAAAAAAGAAAAAAACAGATTAATTGAAAATTTAAAAAGATTTACATTTGAAATTATTGACTTTAATAAAGATTTGGCTAAAATTACAATTGGGGGAATTGACCTTAAAAACATTAATCCCAAAACTATGGAATCAAAATTAACGCCAAATTTATATTTTGCTGGGGAAATCCTGGATTTGGATGGACCTACTGGCGGATATAATTTAAAGATAGCCTTTTCAACAGGGTACCTGGCAGGTTTATCTGCAGGTAAAAATGAATAATTGATGAAAATATTCTATGATGGTATAGATAACCACATTATTTTTATAAAAAATTGAAATGTATAGTTAAAATAATTTAATTAATGTTATATTAAAATGATAGTTTAGGTAAAAAACTATTAAATTTTTATAGGGAAATCGTTTTAAAAACAAGTTAAATTTTTAGCAAAAAAATAAAAAATGGGAAAATTAAATTTCCCAAAAAATATCTACTTTTTCCTCTTAAATGAAATTCCAACAATTGCTAGTAATAATAAAATTGCCATGACAATTGGATTACCGGTAGCATGCATTTTTAAAGGTGTTAAAACATCTTCTGAAGGTTCTGCAGGAGTTACTGGTTCAGGAGTGATAGGATCAACTACTTCCACAACAGTAGTGTCATTGTTATTAGAGTAATCACTTTCAGCAATATCACATTTAGTGGATACATCTACAACAAATTTTCCACTAACTGAAGCGTTAGTATCAAGTAAAAGTTCTACTTTTTCTCCAGGAGCTAAATCTCCAATAGTCCAAATTCCTTTTTCTGCATCATAAGTACCTTTAGATGGTTTAAATCCTAAAAGTTGTAATTCTTTAGGTAATTTAACAGATGCAGTAGTATTTACTGCAGTATCCGGTCCTTGATTTACAACAGTTACTGTAAATACAATATTGTCTCCAACAGTTACTTTATTAACGTTTGGTTCTACTGTAATTACTAAATCAACTATAGGATCAACAGTAACTGAACTGTTGTCTGTATTATTGCTTTCATCAGGATCGTGAGAATCTGAAGTAACTTCAGCATTATTGACAATAGTAGTATTTGAAATACTTACTTTAGTTACAATATGTAAAGTTTTGGATTCGCCATTGGAAAGATTACCTAACTTCCAGATACCTGTTTTAGAATCATAATTTCCATTTGAATCATCGGAAACATATTCTAAACCAGCAGGCAATAAATCAGTGACAATTGCATTAATAGCAATATCCGGACCGTTATTAGTGACAACAATCTCCCAAGAAATGATATCTCCCATACGAGCAGTATCATTAGATACAGATTTAACAATACCTAAATCCGCTTCAGGAAGAACATCACTTTCATTAGAAGCATTATTGTTATCAAGATTAGGATCATGTGTATCAGAAGCCACAACAACCCTGTTAATTACTTTAACATTAGAAGCATTAACAATAGAAGCAATAACTAAAGATGCAGACTCACCATTTGCTAAATTAAATCTAGACCAGACACCATTATTAAATTCACCTGCAGAAATACTGGAAATAGTAACATTGACTAATTCTTTAGGCAATACATCAACTACAGTAACATTCACAGCAGCATCAGGACCATAATTAGTAACAACAATAGTCCACTCAACAACAACAAAAGTCTCATTAGAAGCATTATTGTTATCAAGATTAGGATCTGTAGTGTTAGAAGTCACATTAACCTTATTAACAATAGTAACATTAGTAGCATTAACAGTAGTCTTGATTACTAAAGTAGCAGAAGCACCATTAGCAAGGTCAAAACCAGACCAGACACCACTATTATACTGACCATCAGAAACACTAACAACAGTAACATCAAGCAATTCCTTAGGAATAACATCCTCAACAGTAACATTCACAGCAGCATCAGGACCATAATTAGTAACAACAATAGTCCACTCAACAGCAGAGCCATTAAGAACTACCTTACTAGACACTGTCTTATTAATACCTAAATCAGCCTCAGGAACAGCAAAAGTACTATTCTCAGCAGTATTATTATCAAGGAAAGGATCATAAGTATCAGAACTAGTATTCACCTTATTAACAAGAGTAGCATTAGTAACATCCACAGTAGTTGCAATAACTAAAGTAGCACTAGCACCATCCAAATACCCTGTTCACTATCGAAAACACCAGCAGTACTACTAACCTTCCTGACATTAATCAATCCTTTAGGAATAACATCCTCAACACGAACGTTTACAGCAGCATCAGGACCATGATTAGTAACAACAATAGTCCACTCAACAACATCCCCTTTACGAACAACATCATCAGAAACCAACTTAACAATACTCAAATCAGCCTCAGGAACAGCAAAAGTACTATTCTCAGCAGTATTATTATCAAGGAAAGAATCAGTAGTGTTAGAAGTCACATTAACCTTATTAACAATAGTAGTATTAGTAGCATTAACAGTAGTCTTGATTACCAAAGTAGCACTAGCACCATTTGTAAGGTTAAAACCATACCAAGAACAATTATCAGCATTGAAAGTACCAGCAGAAATGCTAACAAGACCAACATTAATCAATTCCTTAGGAATAACATCCTCAACAGTAACATTCACAGCAGTGTTAGGACCATGATTAGTAACAATAATAGTCCACTCAACATCATCCCCTTTATGAACTACCTCTTTTGAAACTGATTTATTGATAGATAAATCCGCTAAAGGAAGAACTCTAAATGTATTATCATTTTTGATAAACTTATAATTCCAGTCTTCAGGGTGTTCAGCAGAGACATTATAATCCCCTACATCTAGAGGTACAGATAATGGATAAATACTTCTTACAGGTTTTTTCAATGTAACTGTTACTTCTCCATAGATATCAGTGAATAAACCTTCCACTGGAGATTTATATATAACACTGCCATCTTCATAAGTAACAATTAATGAAATATTCTGTAAGTATTCACGGTCATCCTGGTAAATAAATCTACCTTGTTGACTGTTTTCTACTCCATCTTTTGGTTTTTCATCAACGGCCTTAGTTCTTACGGTGTCACCACGACTATTTGTATAAGTTATATTGTTTAATGTGATTGCAGTATTAGATGCCTTATTATGAATAGCATTAATAATGTTATCTCCACCAATATGGCGAACAGTCACATTAACATCAGTTGTATTATAATAACTTACTTTTGGAGTAGGTGTTACAATTAAAAGATAACTCCATGCCTGATTTTCATTGAAAACTTCATTTGTAAGTTTGAAATTGTCTCCATCAGTATAAATGGCAGACCCATTACGGGCAACATTATGTTCAAATTTATTATTTTTAGATTGTGTATTATCACCTTTTACATAAATTGCTCCACCAAGACCTGTAGTTTCTTCAGTAGATGGAATAGCCTGGTTGTGGATGAATCTATTTGAATCAACAATTGATCCATCTCCTTCAAGATATACAGCTCCACCCTGATTAGTAACGTTGTTATCTTTAAAATCAGAATTGAAAACTACATTATTATTTCCTTCAGCATATATACAGGCACCGCAGTCTGCAGTATTGTTATAAAATTCACAAGCATTAAATACGGAGTTATTACCTTCAATGTAAACAGTACCATCAATAGCCTTGTGATTCGTAAAGTCTGAAAAAACAATTGTAGTTCTTAAACCTTCAGTGTAGATTGCAGAACCGTTTCCACTTTCAGCAGTGTTACGATCAAAATCACAGAATGATATTAGAGTATCATTACCAACAACATAAACTGCACCACCGTTTCCGGAAGACCATGAATAAGAACCGTCAGGATTCTGGAATCTGCATTGATGCTTGGTAGCAGTGTTATTAATAAAAGTACAGCGTTCAATATGAACATTATTACCTTTTGTGTTATCACCATTAAATGCCCTATCATCGATAGAACCTTTATTTTTACTAATACCACCAATCATTATTGCAGTTCCCTGTCCACCAGTATTATTGATAAATTTACAGTTAATAACTTCTGTATTATCGTGACTTATTCCCAAACAAGCACCATATTCATCAGTACCGGTACAATTAATAAAATTACAATTTTCTACACGTATTGGCTTTTCAATAGTTCCAGCGGATTGTTTAAAAGAACCATGGATGAAAACTGCAAACCATGCAGACCTAATATTTGTGAAATTAGTATTTCTTATTGAAGATGCGCGATATGTAGCGTACCAATCAGATTCATCTGCAATACATATTGCTCCACCATGATGTCCTGAACGGGTATTGAAAAACTCACAGGAATCAAAATCAGCACTGATAGCAGCTATAAATTGACCACTACCATCACCAAAATCGTTGTAGGTTTGATTACAGTTCATAAAGTGACATCTAGTAACTTCAAAAGGTCCAGCAGTATTGTCACCTATAAAAGCGGCAAATTGATTCTTAGACTGACAATCTTCAAAAATTGTATCTCTCATATATCCTCGATCACTACCAACACAGTAGACAAAAGAACTTGAGACATTAACATTACTGAATCTTAAATTATCCAATCTACATCCGCCAAACCATAAAGCATATGCAGTACAATTAATGTTAGCAACTTTTTTACCATCGTCATTTGGAGATCCACCATATATCCAAACAGTGTTAAGGTCGATACCAGATAACCAAACACCAGCATTATCATCACCGACACCGGTGTAGTTTCCACCGTTCAAACATATGATAGCATATTGAGGATTAGCACGAATGGCATTGGCAATATCCTCTACAGTACCATTATATAAATTAACTGATGCCCATGGAGGGATTTCTTTACCTAGCAATGGAACATTTTCATTATAAGAAGATAAAATAGAATTATCTTCAATTCCATCAGTGTTTAGTGCATCATTTGAAAGGCTTAATAGAGATTTGGATGAATCATTAACTGAATCTGGTATAAATTCATTTAATTGCATATCATCAATTCCATCATCATAATCAGATAGCATTATAATATTGTCTGTATCTGCCTGTGTTAATTCATTTGCACTAACAAATGAAATTGAAAATAGAATTAAAAATAGCGTTAAAATGAAAAATAAATATCGATTAAATTCCATATTTACCTCCACATATTAACATTCTATAATGAAAAATATTCTTCTCGTTTTAAACTGCTAAAAAATAAGTGTATATAAAAATTTTAAGGAAAGGTACACAAGTACCTAGAAAAATATTAGTTTATTAAGATTTATAAAGGTATCGCTTTAAATCTAAAAAAATCTATGTAAAATAAAAAAAATACAATAATAAATAACTATCTGTACAAAAGTCAAATTTCATGATAAAGTAGTTATTTAAATTATTAAATATATTAAAATCTATTAATTCACCTATAAAAATAGGCCTATAAATTATTATAGATGAAATAATAGAAATTAAGCTTTTTTTATTAGGTTTACCTCCTAAAACTGAACCATGAAATATCATGATTAAGACTATTGGTTAAAAGCCTTTATGCTTCTAAAATTTAATTAGAAACATTTTCCTTAAATTTTCATTTTAAAACACTATTTTATAACAAATTTTCTTAACACATACATCCAAATTATATTGCTATAAGCCAGACATACATGTAATTAATAACTTTATATATCCATTAATAAATAATTTACTATCAATATTTGAATAAAATTAATATAATTATATGTATAAACATGTATAATATTAAATTAAAAATTATCTAATCGTTTATAAATTATGCATATTTTAAAAAAAAAGACAATTTTAATAAAAACAAGTTAAATTTTTAGCAAAAAAATAAAAAAATATGGGAAAATTAAATTTCCCATAGCAATTTAGTTTTTCCTTCTTAATGATATGCCAGCAATTGCGAGTAATGATAACAGTATCATTACAAGTGGGTTACCTGCAGCAGGCATGGTTGAAGATTCTGGAATATCTTCAGGGCTTTCAGGATTGGTATTGTTTCCAGGCTCAGGATTAACCGGCTCAACAACTTCCACAACAGCAGTATCATTGTTATTTGAATAGTCACTTTCATGACAATTAGATAAAGCGAATGCATCAACAAATAAAATACCGCTTATTGAAGCTTTAGTTTTAAGTAACATGGTGACTTTTGCTCCAGAAGCTAAATCACCAATATACCAAATTCTGCTTACAGGATTGAAGATGCCTACAGATGGTTCAAATCCTAAAATATCCAATCCATAAGGTAAATTAATATATGCGCAGGTATTGATTGCAGTATCAGGACCATTATTTACAACAGTAACAGTAAATACAACATTATCTCCAACAGTTACTTTAGTAACATCAGGTTCGATAGTGAGTGCTAAATCGACCTCAGGAGAAACGAAAGTTGAATTTTTACCGATGTTGTTTGCTTTATTCGGATCGTAAGTTTCTGAACTGACATTTGCTATATTAACAATGAGTTTATTGGTAGTATCTACCTTAGTTACAATAGTTAAAATTGCAGACTCTCCTTTATTAAGGTCACCAATAGTCCAAACTCCAGTAGCAGGATTATAAGCTCCTTTTGAATCATCTGAAATATAAATTAAACCATCAGGTAGTTTATCGTTGACTACTGCATTCACCGCAGTATCCTCACCATTGTTAGTGACAATGATAGTCCATTCAATTACATCACCTTTAACTGCAGATGTATCAGATACAATTTTACTAATTACCAAATCGGCCTCAGGAGGAATAACAGTACTATTAGAAGCATTGTTATCACCCATATCAGGATCATAAGTATCAGACACTACAACAACATTGTTAACAATAGTAACATTGGTTGCACTAACTCTAGTTTCAATGATTAAAGTAGCACTAGCACCACTAGCAAGACTGAAACCAGTCCAGACACCATCATCATACACACCATCGGTAACGCTACTACCAACTACAACTAATTCACCAGGAACTAAATCTGAAACAAGAACATTAACAGCCTCATCAGGACCATTATTAGTAACGACAATAGTCCAATAGACGATATCTCCCTTATGGGCAGTTTCATTAGATACCAATTTAACAATGCTTAAATCAGCCATAGTAGTAATAAAAGTACTATTGGAAGCGTTGTTATTACTCATATCAGGATCATAAGTATCAGAACTCACAGTAACCTTATTAACAAGAGTAGTATTAGTAATATTAACCTTAGCTCTAATCATCAAAGTAGCACTAGTGCCAGAAGCAAGGCTGAAACCGAACCATGCATACTTTTTATTATCAAAAGTACCAATATAACCAGTACCAACTGCTTCAACTTCAATTAAGCCTCCAGGTATAATATCGCGAACTTCTACATTCATTGCAGCATCAGGACCATGATTAACAACAGTGATATTCCAGTATACATAATCACCATAGCGAGCTGTTTCATTTAAAGCAATTTTAATAATCTCTAAATCAGCTTCAGGAGGAATAACAGTACTATTAGAAGCATTATTATCACTCGTATCAGGATCATAAGTATCAGAATCCACAACCACATCATTAACGATAGTAACATTAGTGGCGTTAACTCTAGTTTTAAGAACTAAAACAGCAATATCAT
>ONIK01000038.1:21987-23123 GCA_900317865.1 uncultured Methanobrevibacter sp.
TTAAGGTCAAAGCCAGACCAGACACCATTACTGAATGAACCGTGAGTAATGTTAAATACACTAACGTCAGTTAACTCAGAAGGCAAGAAATCAATCACAACAACATTGACAGCAGCATCAGGACCATGATTAATAACAACAATAGTCCAATAAATAAAATCACCTTTATGAGCAGTTTCATTAATGATATACTTATTAATCTCTAAATCGGCTTCAGGAGGAATAAGTGTACTATTGGAAGCATTATTATTACTTAAATCAGGGTCATAAGTATCAGAACTCACATTAACCCTATTAACTAGAGCAGTATTTGTAGCATTAACTTTAGTTCTAATTACTAAAGTAGCATTAGCACCGCCAATAAGACTGAAACCGGACCAAACACCAGCATCACTATCAAAAATACCGGCAGACTTACTAACAACAGCAACATCAATTAAACCTTCAGGAATAACATCATTCTACATTAGCAGCCTCATCTGGACCATTATTAGTAACGACAATAGTCCAGTATACATAATCACCTTTGTGAGCTGTTTCATTTAAAGCAACTTTAACGATTGCCAAATCAGCTTCAGGAGGAATAACAGTGCTATTAGAAGCGTTATTATTACTCATATCAGGATCATAAGTATCAGAAGACACAACCACATCATTTACAATAGTAGCATTAGTAGTATTAACTCTAGTTTTAAGAACTAAAACAGCAAATTCAGTGCTATTAAGGTCAAATCCAGACCAGACACCATTACTGAATGAACCGTGAGTAATGTTAAATACATCAACGTCAATTAACTCGGAAGGCAAGAAATCAATCACAACAACATTGACAGCCACATCAGGTCCATTATTCGTAACAACAATAGCCCAATAAATGAAATCACCTTTATGAACATCTTCATTAAGCACATACTTTCCAATACTTAAATCGGCTTCAGGAGGAATAACTGTACTGTTGGAAGCATTATTATTAGTCGTGTCAGGGTCATAAGTATCAGAACTCACATTAACCCTATTAACAAGAGTATCATTGGTAACATTAACCTTAGTTCTAATAATTAAAGTAGCACTAGCACCGCCAGCAAGATTGAATCCGCTCCAGATATATTTAATGTTATCAAATGAACCGATATAAC
>ONIK01000044.1 GCA_900317865.1 uncultured Methanobrevibacter sp.
GTTACAGTTTCTGCAATGGTGTACTCTTCATTGTGAGCAGGAACTATTAATGTAACAAATGGGGGAACTTCCCATTCTTCAACAGGGTCTTGCTTTTTAAGACTAACTACTGCTAAAAATACCATTATTGCAGAAGGAATAAGTAAAACCCATTGTAACCAGGTAACATTACGATGATAAATACTTGCAATAATTAAAGCCATACTTGCAATTAAAATGATACCTATATCTGTCTTTTCAATAATCAGTTCCGTATTCTTCTCGGAAACTTTATTTTCAGTTTTAATAATCGTTTTGATATCTTCTTCGTGTTTTCTAAGAACCATACCTACGGTCAATTCCAAATCTTTATTCGAATAAGGTTTGGATAAATAACCATATGGTGCAGTTTTTAATGCTTCAAATGCAGTCAAATCGTCTGTATTCGCAGTTAAAAAGATTATTGGAATTCCTATTTCACTAATCTCATCGGCCGCTTCTATACCATTCATATTTCCTTTTAAATTTATATCCATCAATACAATATCAGGATATATTTCATTACATTTTTCAATCGCTTCAGGTCCATTATCAATAGTTTCCGGAACTTCGTAACCTAAGTCTTCCAAATCATATTTCAGGTTTAATGCAGTTATTGCTTCATCTTCAACAACGATGATTTTTATTTTTGATTCTGTATCTTTATTCTCATAGTGTTTTATAGCAGTGTTTGATAATTTATATTCGTCTTTAGCTTTTTGCTGTAAATCATTATACTGCATGTAGTTTTGATAATCTACTTTTTCATCAGATTCTATTAGGTTGTTTTCTCCGCTTTCAAGTTCTAAAACGTCGCTTTTAGGTTTATTTTTTTCTTTAGCTATTCCTCTAGCTTCATTGACTTTTTCAGATTCAACTGACTGACGATTAATAGCTAAAGCAACATTTTTAGATAGGGTATTAATATCGTATGGTTTTGGAATGAATGCTGATGCTGGAGATGTAGATGTGGCTTCATTAAATGTAATATCATCAGTGTTTGCAGTTAAATAAATAACTGCTAAATCTAATGCTAAAATCTTTTTAGCAGCCTGAATACCATTTACATCTCCTTTAAGATTAATGTCCATAACTGTTAAATCCGGACGGTATTCAACAGCTTTATCAATTGCATCATCACCAGTATCCACAATATCTATTACTTCATAACCTAAATCTTCCAAATCATATTTCAGGTTTAATGCGATAATAGATTCATCTTCAACTATTAAAATAGACTTCGAATTGTTTTCATTATCTTCTGGAGCCATATTTTTCCTCGTTGCCATATTATCCAATCACACATATGTGCGTTGGCTGATTGTTTATAAAACTTTTCATTGTTTATTTATTATTTCTTTTATATGCAATATATTTTTGTTGTTTCTTTATATTAAACTTGATTTATTGGCTATTGTATAATTCTTTTAAATGATATTATTATCTTTCAATATGTTCTTGATCTATCTTTGCTATATGTGTAGAGAATTCTTATTTGCATGTCAGTACTCATTATGATGATAAAATTAGGCTAATAGCTCCTGAGTCCATGGAATTCATTATTTTATTCCAAAAAATTTTTAATACAGAGTTTGAAGTTTTTTGCGGTTTTTGTGTTGAAGTAATGTAGGGTATATGTGGTGGAGGATTTCTTTTTTGTTATTGAACATTATATGTGATAATAAAAATATATTTATATGTTGGCATACATAATTAAAATATAATTAAATGTTGAATATGTTATAATAAATATTATTTAACAATTGTAGGGGGTTTTTAAATTGAGATGTGAATTTACACTTTAAATAAATGATATAAATCATTTTTTTTTATTTTTTTAATATTTTATCATGTTCTTTTTTATTCTTTTTTAAGAAATTTGTTAAAACAATACTTGTTTAATGTGATTTAAATGAATACTGAATTGTATAAGGAATTTTCAAAGGTTTATGATGGTCTGAATTGCAGTAATTATTCTCTTTTAATGGGCAGTATAGTTTTAAAGTATTTAAATGAAAAACATCCCAATGAAAATTTTAAGAAGAATTTGGATATTTGTTGCGGTACTGGAGAGCTATGCAATTTTTTCATGAATAATAATATTGATTCAAAGGGTGTTGACATTTCTGAAGACATGATAACGGTTGCCCGGTATAAATTTCCAAATATTGAATTTATAACTGATGATGTTACAACATATTGGGATGATGAAAAATATGATTTTGTTACTTGTTTTAATGATGCTTTAAATCATATTACTGATGTCGAATCATTAAAATCCACAATCAATAACATTAGTCATTATGTTCGAAAGAACGGTCTTTTTATTTTCGATATAAATAATTATAACTCTTTGAATTATGAAAAATATTCTTCAAGACAGATTGACAATCGTGAACTCACATTTCATTTTCACAGAAATAATAAATTAATAACCTGCGATATGGAATACCTTGAAAATGGTGAAGTGATATGGTGCAAAACAGCTTTTGAACGTGAATATTATGTTGATGAAATTGCTTTAATTTTGAATAATGCTGGTTTTGTAATCGAAACATGCTCTCAATATTTTTACGATGATGAGGAAATAATTAAATGGAAATTTGTTACTAGAAAAATATAATAATATAATACAGTTTCAAATATTTCATCTGAAAATCATCACATTATGTCAGAGGTTCTTGCATACTTAAATAGGAATGTAATGCGGATATTTTTAAAAGTTGAAATTTGAACTACAGGAATTTGACAAATTAAGGCAGTTCAATCAATGAATGATGATAATTTTTCTTTAAATTCTCCTTTTTTAACCTCTTTTGTTGTAAGACCTAATGTTTTTTGCGGTGCTTTTCCAACATAGTTCTGCATTTGCTTGAATGTTTTATCAAAATCGCTTGATCCGGCAGTTGCAAAGAATCTGACATCATTAAATTTTCCTTCATTCTGTTTGATATAGGATATTATCGGATTTGCCGCTTTTCCTACCCATACCGGAACTCCGAGATATACCAAATCATAATCTGATGGATTGTATTTAAAATTCCCCAAATCAATGATTTTTTCTCCCATTGCATCTTTGCCTGCACGGGCATAACCTATTTTTCCATCATATTTTACTTTTGAGATTATTTCTTCCACATCTGCATTTAGTGATTTTGCTATTTCATCACCGACTTTTTTTGTCACATTTGTTCTTGAATAATATGCTACAAGTACTTTCATTCTATCACTCAATTTAATTATTTATATAATATATTTTAATAATATTTATAACATTTTAAACACAAAACTATTATCATGGCTAAGGATGATAGAAGTTCGTTAAATCCATTTACTGGAAAAGAACATTATGATACTGTAAATGACGATAAATTCTTGGAAGAGTGTTATCAGGAGTATTATGCCATTGTAAATAAATCCCAAATTATTGATAATACTCCTGAAGGTCAATTGGTTTATAATGTTGCTTCTAATTTGATTAATGCCGTTTATGATTATTTATCTTCAATCGGCAGAATTGATTATGTTGAAGGTTATTATGACTGGGAATTTCATCTGCTTTTGGACAATACTGTAAATGCATTTTGTATTCCTGGAGGCAAAATTGCCGTATTTTCAGGAATTCTGTCTGTTGCAAATAATGAAGAAGAACTTGCATTTATTTTAGGCCATGAAATGGCCCATGCATTACTGGACCATACCAGAACCCGGGCGAGTGCCCAAAATACCAAAGATACTTTAACTACTGTATCATGGTTTGGAAGCTTTGCTTTTGATTTGCTGGGAATGGGTGGAGTAGGAGATTTAACGCGAGCTGCAGTAAACACTGCCAGTATTGGATCTCAATTCTTGTTATTGAATCCCTGGGGCAGAGACCAGGAACTTGAAGCCGACCGTTTGGGCATGCTGATAATCCATTGGGCAGGTTACGATATCAGTGGTGTTCCTGCATTCTGGCAAAAGATGAGCAGTCAGAATGCCAATAATTTTGATTTTTTCTCAACGCATCCTGCGGATGATAAAAGAATTGCCGTAATGAGGTCTTTAGTTTCAGAAATTGAAGGGGGAATTGACTACACAAAGCCGGTTTTGGCCGAAACCCCTAATCCGAATAATGTTCCTAAAATTGAATCCGGGCCAATGAAAGTATGCAAAAATTGCGGGCATGAAGAAAAAGAAGATGCTGTATTTTGTACCAATTGTGGAGCAAAATTCCAATCCTCGATGTTTTGTCCTAATTGTGGGACACAAATTAATGAAGGTGATGCATTTTGCACATCCTGTGGTTTTAAATTAATTAGCAATGAATTAAAATGTTCTAACTGTGGCCAGGTTGTAAAGGAGGGGGATGTTTTCTGTACTAATTGCGGAAACAAACTTTGATGGGTAATGATATGGAAATTGATATGATTAAAAGATTGCCGATTCCTATTTCCGGTTTGATTTTAGCTATTTTGTCTCTTGGGAACTTATTGCAAGTTTATAATTCTAATCTCAGATTGATTTGTGGCATTGTAGGATGTTTATTAATCATAATGTTGGTTTTAAAATTAATATTATATTCTGATGAGGTTAAAAGTGACTTGTCAAATCCAATAATTTTGTCGAATTCCGGAACTTTTTCAATGGCTTTGATGGTTTTATCTACATATATTAATTCATTTAACAGTGATTTGGCATTGGGTGTTTGGATTTTGGGTGTAGCCTTACATATTTTGCTGATTATTTACTTTACCTATCATTATATTGTCTATAATTTTGATA
The DNA here is from genome assembly GCA_900317865.1 of uncultured Methanobrevibacter sp. Classification (GTDB taxonomy): domain Archaea; phylum Methanobacteriota; class Methanobacteria; order Methanobacteriales; family Methanobacteriaceae; genus Methanocatella. Next base: position 4,783 of record ONIK01000044.1, read on the forward strand.
TAAATGAGGTCTATCCTAGTTACTGGATTGTCTTTGTTGGAATAACGATGGGTGCTATTACTGCACATGTTCACGGATTGTTTGAAATTGCTTTTATTTTTTTCATTTTTGGATTTTTGGCAATGCTGATAACACTCCCTTTGGTAATCTATAGATATCTGAAATATCCCAATGAAAAAGATTCAAATAAGCCTTTAATCTGTATTTTCACTGCATTAATGAGTATTCTAATTGTTGGTTATACAAATTCTATAAATTATATATCAAATGAGTTTTTATTCATTTTGTATTGCTTTGCATTTGTATTTTTCCTCTTTGCATTCTGTAAAGTTTTTGAGTATAGAAATTTGGATTTCTATCCTAGCTTTTCCGCATTCACTTTTCCATTTGTTATTACTGCAGTAGCTTCAACAGAAATTTCTAAAATATTTAACATGCATGTTTTTAACCATATTATTTTAATCCAGACAATAATTGCTGTTATTCTGGTGATGTATGTGGGTTATAGGTATTTAAAATTTCTACTGTCCTAATGTAATATTGATGTTACTATAATATTTAAATACTATTTGGTTACATAAATATTAATTGAAAATTAAAAAAATCCAATATTTTTTTAATTATTCGTGTGCGAAATTTTGATTTGGATTTGTAGATTTTCTACTTTTCTAAATTATTATCTTTTTTCCTGTTTTTTCTTGGTATAATAATTTTTTATGGTTATTTTAGGTTAATATTTTTTTATAGTGAGTATTTTTTAAAAAAAGGGAGTTAAAAGTAGATAATTATAATCTACTCACTTTAATTAAAGATTCTACAGGAATTTCTTCAATTTCTGAAAGGTCTGCTTTATCAATTAAAACAGTAACGCAGGTAGGTTCTCCACCATGGTCTTTTACTGTGTGAATTACTTCACGAGCTGTTTTTCCGCTGGTAATTACATCATCAACAATGATAACTTTTTTACCTTCAACAGATCCGAAATTAGTACTTATAGTACCTTCATCATCAGTTTGATCGTGATTTTTTCTATGTTTGTTCGGGTGGTAAATAGCTAATGATGTATCGAGGCCAGTCATGTCTTCTAACAGGTCAGCCATTGTTGTAGCAAAAGGTACTCCACTTACTGCTATTCCTAAAACAACATCTGCTTCACCATGGGTGAGAGCTAAATCGCTTAAAGCACCAGAAACATAGCTTAAACGGGTTGAATTTCCACCAATACTATTCCAATTGATAGCAAAGTCTCCAGGAGATTCAACTTTTTCTTCAGTAGGTTTTTGAAGAGTTAACCATCTGGCTGTGTCCATACTAACATTTAGTTCATCGGCAATTTCTCCGGTTGTAAATCCGTGTTGTCTTAATTCTTGAGCTTTTTCAATTAATTTATTTTTCATAAATATCACTATTCCTCAAGTTCATCTAAACTAATTGGTCTATGTTCTTTAGATGACATATTTGCTGCTATTACCATTTTAAGAGCTTTAAGTCCATCTTCACCAGTAATTTCTGGTTCTTGTTCATTAACAACAGCATTTAAGAATGATTTTAATTCTCCTTTCAAAGGTTCTTCGTGATTGATTTGAATATCCTGTGCAAATTTTCCAAATACTTCAATACTTTGTTTAATATAATCTACAGAGATAATTCCATCGGTTCCGGTAAGTTCAAGTTCTCTTCTCTTATATGGAGTTAACCAGTTTACTTCAATAATTCCTGTTGATTCATTGTCGAAACTTACCATAATTTCTGCATGATCTTCAAACTCACAATCGTCAAGTATACTGTTCATTGTACCGTAAACTTGAGTAACATTTTCTTCAAAAAGGTAGTTCATAATATCTAAATCATGTATAGCTAAGTCTATTGAAACACCAACATCTTTTATTCTTGGTGGGAGTGGCCCTACTCTTTTTGCAAATGCAGATACAATATCCCCGATAACTCCATCTTCAATAAGTTCTTTAGCTTTTTGAACAGCAGGATTAAATCTTTCAACATGTCCAGTTGCAAGAATTACTCCAGCTTCTTTTGCAGCAGCAATCATTTCTTCCGCTTCATTTAATGTAAATGCAATAGGTTTTTCAACTAAAACATGTTTCTTATTTTTAATAGCTTCCATTACGACTGCATGGTGGAAAGTAGTCGGAACACAAACACTAACTACTTCAATATCTGGATTTTCGAGTAGTTCATTGTAATCAGTGTAACCTTTCGCACCATATTTTCTCTCAATCTTTTTGAGTGCTCTTTCACTTACGTCAGAAACAGCAAGTAAATTAGCTTCTTCCATTTTATGGTATACACGAACATGGTTTTCACCCATCGCCCCTACTCCGATAACTCCTACATTAACAGTTCTCAATTTTAATTCCTCCAATTAAACATAATCTTCGAATACTCTCCCAATTTTACGACCTAATTCAACTGCATTTCTAATTGAGCCTGTTTCAGTCTGTTCTTTCAGGATTTCTCCGTCTCTAGTAAGCAATATTGAATAAATATTAAATTTTTTATCTTTCATTTGTGCTATGGAACCAATAGGCCATTGACAGCCAACACCTAATTCTTCCAGCACTTTTTTTTCAGCAAAGACTTCCTGCATTGAAGTATAATCATTTAACTTTGCTATTGTTTGCTTTTTGTCATAGTCTTTTCTTGTGATTATCGCCAAGGCACCTTGTCCTGCAGGGGGCGTAATATAATCTAGCGGAAATACAGTTTTAATGTTTTCAGTTAAGCCTAATCTTTTTAATCCTGCTTCTGCCATTATTGTTGCATCCAAATCACTTTCAAAAACTTTATTGATTCTGGTTTCAATATTTCCTCTTATTGGTTTGAGTTCAAAGTCTTTTTCATAGTGATTACAAAATGCTTCACGTCTAAGACTACTTGTTCCCAGTTTGGAACCGGGTTCTAATTCTTTCCATGTTTTTTCGGAAATCAATACTTCATGTGGTGATTCACGTATTGGGACGGCTACAATTTCTAAGTCTTCATCCAATTCGGTTGGCAAATCTTTAAAACTATGTACTGTAAAATCAACTTCTTCTTCTAAAAGAGCAATGTCTAATTCTTTAGTAAAAAGCCCTTTTGAATCCATATTATATAATTGGGAAGTAGTTATTTTATCTCCTTTTGTTTTAATAATTTCCAAGTCAATTTTCTCACCAATTATTCTTGATAAGTCAGCACAAACCTGTTTTGTTTGTGCAAGTGCCAATTGACTGCCTCTTGTTCCAACTATCAAATTATCGTCTCCAATTTTTATAAAACATTGCAGAAAGAATTTTTATTTTTTTCATTTTACATATAAGTTTTAACTTATAAGTAATAATATAAATTTACAATATATTCTTTTATTTTTAATTATAATTAAATGTTTCAATTTGAAGTAAAAAAAGTATTACAACAAAGTTGATAATTTAATAGTATCATCGTTTGGATAATGTTTTATAGTCTGATCTGTAAATAAAAAGCAGATTTCGGTCTGTTTCTATTGCAAGATTGTAGACTGACTTGTAATCGGAGATATATCTGATTTTTTTATTAACTTTCTTAGAAATACTTTTACCAACATCTCCAGTCAATATGATTTCTTCATCAATATCATCGATTAAATCGGCAACTGCATCTTCATTTATTTCTTCACATGTAATTCCATAATCTCCGCCTATTGAAATGATGTATGTGGAATCATTATCAAGCATGTTAATTGATGCTTCAATCGCTTTGGTGTTTATTCCGGGATTTATTTCTTCAATGATTGTACTATTTTCAATAATTTTTTTGTTGGTTCTTCCGGGGATTCCTTTGTAATTTCTCAATCCGTTAATGATTCTGCCAGTATCAATATTCAGGGATAATGCTGTTTCAACAACGCCCAAAACATTTAAAACGTGGTGAGAACCTGGAGCAAATGTTTTGATTTCCATTTCTCCACTAATCACTTCTCCACTTTTGGTTTTTATATCTTTATAAATGATGTTTGCTGTAGTTTCATCAAGGGAATAATCAATGTTTTCGGCATATAAATTGCTTGACTTGTCATTTAAACTGAATGAATTGATTTTTTCATGTTTGATGGCGGAATAATATTTATCGAGGGATTCCTTTTCACAGCAAACGATATCACATTTAAATACTTGCTTTTTGGCAATGCTTGCTGAAGATTTGTTTTTTGCAATAGGATAATCCTCAACAATATTTGTTAAAAGACCTACATCACCAATACCGCTCACACCAAGTGAGGATTCAAAGATTGCACAGTTATATATTTGATTTTTAATTTCTCCTCCGCAAATGGGGTTGGCTAATCTGTAAGCCAAGTCAATGCATTCTTTTGTGTTTGCAGGGGTTATTGAAATGTTTTTTTGTAAAATTATTTCTTTTTTATCCTCGTAAATCAATGCACCTAAACTGGATAAAATTAATGGATTATCATCTATCAGAATATCTTTAAGCATGAATACGCAGCTTGTTTTACCTTTAACTCCGGTCACTTCAATTTTATTTATGTCTTTGCCCCAATCATTTAGTATTTCAGCTACTGCATCATGGTGGGTAATGAATGTATAGTTTAAATCAGGATTATATTGTTTTATCTCATCATTGCTTAATGGCAAATGGATTGGGTAAATAACTTTTAAATCTCCATTGAATTTTTTCAAATCATCTAACTGAATAAGTTCAATGCCGTAAATGTCAAGCATGCGCTTTTCAATGTTTTTTATGGTATTGTATATGTCAAAGCAGTAAACGCTTTTTCCTTTTTTTGCAAGGCTTACTGCAATTTTAACTCCTCCGTGAGTTAAATCAATTACGAGGATGTTCATTATAAACACCCATCGTTTTTATTTAGACCGCCCTCACTTAATTTATCTTTAACTTTTTCATAGAAATATTTGCTGCTGGTTCTTATGAAATAAACATTTTTTTCTGCTTTTTTAAAGTTAATTTCTTCAAGGTATGATGCTTCTTCATTAATCTGTCCGTCCATAACGAATACTGCCTTTTTACCTTTTTTCAGTAATTTGACTGTAATTTCACTGTTGTCTGATACAATGAAAGGTCTTGCACCAAGTTTATATGGACATATTGGTATGATAATGAATCCGTCGAGTTTAGGATCTACAATAGGGCCTCCTGCAGACATTGCATATGCAGTAGAACCGCTTGGTGTTGAAATAATAACTCCATCGGCTCTAACCTCTTCAATAGTTTCTCCATCGACCTGAATTTCAAAATGTAACATTTTTGCAGGCTTTTCTGTCATTATAACAACTTCATTCATTGCCTGATAGTAATGGTTTTCGTGTGAAACTACAAGTTTGCTTCTTTTTTCTTTATAATAATCTCCTCTGAGAACTTTGTCCAATGCATTAAATGTATCTTTTAATTCAATGTCTGTTAAAAATCCGACAGTTCCCATATTTATTCCAAATAATGGAGTTTCCTCTTTAAGTTTGGCCTGTGCTCTAAGTAAGGTTCCATCTCCTCCTAAGACAACGGCCATGTCACATTTAAATTTATTTACATCCTGAGCAATCTTTTTAAAGTCGATATTTAAATTTAAATTTTCAAATGATTCTGCCATTTCCGGAGATTCCTTAATAATCTTTTTGATAATATTGTCAAGTTTGGGATTTTGTTTCAGTTCCTCGATTTTTGCAACCACTCTCTTTTCAATAACAACTTCAATACCATTTGTTAAAAAGTAATCAACGAGTTTTGCAGAGAATAATACAGCTTTATCCTGGTCAACACGGCTTGCAATACCCACTTTTCCAATAATATCTGCCTGGTTATCATTTAAGATATCAATTATCTGTTTGTGGAGAATCTTATTGTTTGCTGCAACTACTATGGCCTTTTCATAAATACTTAGTTTATTGTTTAATTTTTCACCGTGTTTTGATGTTATGATTGCACCCGCTTCTTCAACAATTAATTTTGATGCTGCAATGTCAATTATTCTACTTCCTCTTAAGTCTAAAAATGCATCGTATCGTCCGCTTGCAACATAAGATAGTTCCAGTACCACAGAACCCAGCACTCTCATTCTTCTAGCATTATCCACCAATTTTGAAGCGGTTGATGTTCCACTTTTTGTAAAACCTCCCAAGGTCATTTCACTGAAGTTAACAACGTCACTGGGATGTACTCTTTCATTATTTAACCAACATCCCTTTCCTTTTTCAGCTTCAAAAAAGTTACCATTTCCAAAATTACTGATAAAACCTAATTCAACATCATCTAATGTGGCCAATCTTCCTTCAGGAACTCCTGCAACAGCAATGGAAATTCCATATGCAGGTATCTCTTTAATTGCATTGCTTGTCCCGTCAATCGGATCAACTAAAAATATGAATTTCGGTTTTTCTTCTTCGTTAATATCATCATTTTCCAGTTCTTCAGCCAGGTTAATGCTTCTTTTTGTTCCTTTTCCAAGTTTCAATTCACCTACTTCTTCACTGATAATGTATGATAATACTGGAGCATTTTTTAAAATATTAACTAAAGTGTCCTCAGCAATAATGTCAATATATGATGTAGGCGTTCCGTCAGCACCAATTTTTACCTTTTCTCCGGCTTCAGGTTTTCCTGCATAAGGTCTTATTGCTCTACTCACTTCTTTTATCATTTCGTAAGCTAAATCGGTAGCTATTTTTTTATCTTTAGCATCCATATTTTCACTCTTCTAAATAAACTACTGATGCTACAACAGATGCAATGTTTTCAACTGTTGCTGTAGCTTTTTTAACAATTAGTTGTTTAATTTCAACTTCACGTTTTTCCATCATATAAGTAACCATGAATTTTGCTTCATCAATCAAATCATTTTCATTTTTATTAATTCCTGTTGTTTCAACAACACAGCCTAATTCATCTCCAATAGCTACTGCTATCACTGCTGTAATTACATCACCAGGATTATCTGAAGTAATTTCTGATAATACACAATTAATCATACTTCCCGCTTTCAATTCAGACAAATCTGTGATTTGGGTATTTCCTGCAAGCATACTGGATACTTTAATTAAATTAACATCTCCAATTCCAGCATCACTCAATGCATTATCAAAAGCATTTAATTTTGTAGGTCCTTCATCTTTTCCACTAACAATGGCTATTTTCATTTTATCACATAAATATATGTTACTTTTAGTTTTTCTCTAACAAACTTTCTATACTAGAATATATATCATTTCCTTAAATAACATTTGCGGGTAATGTTTTAATCTTTCAAAAAACTTTGTTGATTTGAAATTTTTTTTCATGAAAATTAATCTATTTTAAGATAAAATATTCATTTATCACTTAAAAGATAATAAAATTGATATGGTATTTCAAAAAACAATGCTAAAGTCTTAAAACGAACATTTAAAACCAAATGGGGTGTTTTAAAACGAATATATTCTGTAGATTTAATTTTGAACCAAAATCGAGAAAATGATTTTTAAAATCAACATTTTTTTGAAATATTCAAATATAAGTATAAATATATAAACTTGTAGGGGATATTATTATGAAAATTTTAAAAATTATGATTGTCCTGCTTATTCTAATAATGTCTGTTGGTGCTGTTGGTGCAGCCGAAAACACTACTGACATTAGAAATACGGATAGTCAACTAATCTTAGAAACTTCTCAAAATGAACTTTATGCAACCATTGAAGCTTCATTTGCTGATTTAACTAATGAAATAGAAAATACAGGTACGACTTTGGATTTAACCAGGGACTATACTTTCAATAATGAAACTGACAAGAATATCGGAATTTTAATCAGCAAGGATAATTTTGTCCTTAATGGTAACGGCCACACAGTTGATGGGAAAAACCTATCCAGAATATTCTCAATTGATGGAAACAACATAACATTAAGCAATCTAGTTTTAATCAATGGTAATAGTAATAATGGTGGGGCGGTATGCAGCGAAGGAGCAGTAACATTGAACAACATTACTTTCATTGACAACTATGCAAGCATACAGGGCGGAGCAGTAGGACTTTTTGCAAATGCAGTCCTTAATATTAACAATTCCAGATTCATAAACAATAATGCCGGTTCAGGTCCATCAATATTTGTTCAGAACAGTAACTTAAACCTTTACAATACGGAGTTTACTTCCAATGTACATGCTAAAGGTGGCCAGGTCTTTCTAAATAATGCTACTGGATATATTGATAACGCTACATTTGCAAATATTGTATCCAATTACACTCCGGCAATACAATTTGTAAAATCAAAAGCCCTTACAATACTTAATTCTAAATTCATTAATTTAAATGCTAAAATCTCTTCTGGTGCAATTTACACTAAAAGTGGAGGTGCATTATACATTAGGAATTGTGAATTCACAAACACTAGTTCTTCTAAAAATGCGGGTGCAATCCTTGCAGACATTGCTGGAGATGATAATCTCATGCCAGGTAATGTAACTATACTTGACACAGTATTCAGAGACACATCTTCAGGATTTGGCGGAGCATTAGTTCAATTTGGCGGCAAACTTCTAATAAACAATTACTTACAATGGAGGATCAGTTTATATTTCATATGTTGATTATGCTGAAGTCAATGAATGTAATTTCACCTCAAACGGTGTTGACATAATTGAAGGATATCCTACCTACGGCGGATCAATGGTCATTGATATGAGTACAATATTTATAAACAACTCCAGATTCGTTGACAATACTGCAAGTGAAGGAAATGCAATCTATGCCTATGATGCATCATATACGATTAAAAATTCACTATTTGAAAACAATACAAATGCTATTTACACATTTTTCGATAAGGAAAACAGTTTTGAAAACAATACATTCATTAATGACAACATCTCAATCAACAATACATTCTATGCAACAATCCAGGTTGGAGAAGGTATGCAGTTAAGCTTGCTTAATAATACCATTAGTGTTGATACTCTTCCAAAAAGATTTGATTTACGTGACTGGGGATGGGTTTCACCTGTCAGAAGTCAAGGATGGATGGGTGCCTGCTGGACATTCGGAATGACTGGTACCTTAGAATCCGCATTATTGAAAGCAACAGGTATTGCAGCCGATCTTTCAGAAAACAACATGCAGGACACCATGTTAAGATATTCAACCTATGGAATAAATTCAATGTTTGAAGGCGGGGCCAACATTGCTTCTGTAGGTTATCTCTTGAGCTGGCTTGGAGCATTCACACAGGATGCGGATACATATGATGAAATGGGAAAACTTTCACCACTAATCACAACCAACCAAGACATTCACATTCAGGACGTGATGTTTACACCTAACAAGGAAATCCCAAACGGAACACATCTCAAATTGGCAATCCTGAAATACGGTTCTATAGACGTATCATATAATGGACAATCCACCTATAATGAAGTGACTCCTTATTATAGGCCGGACACTTATGCACAGTATGTTAATGACAGTTCTATTCGGCCTAACCATGCGGTTTCAATTGTCGGATGGGATGATAATTTCCCAAAAGAAAAGTTCGGAATTACACCTCCTGGCGACGGTGCATGGATTGTTAAGAACAGCTGGGGTTCTGGCTTTGGTGAGAATGGATTCTTATATGTTTCATATTATGATCAATCACTCCTAAAATCCCTTGATGTACTCGGTTATGCTACATCAATAATAATTGAAAATACTGTGCCCTACAATAAGAACTATCAATATGATATGTTTTGGGGAAGTGATTTCGTAGGCAATGGAACTGTAAGATATATGAATGTTTTTGAAGCATTGGAAAGTGATGCGATTGCAGCTGTCGGAACATACTTCAACCAGAGCGGCATCAATTATACTGTTGAAATTTATGTAAATGGTGTGTTAAAATTAACTCAGGATGGAGTATCACCATATTATGGTTACCACACGGTCAAATTGGATAATTACATCCCAATTAAAGAAGGAGATATTTTTAAAGCTGTAATAACATCAAATAGCATGCCAAGATTCGAATTGAAGGATAGTAGAGTACATTATACTAATAATATATCATTTATATCCTTTGATGGAGAAAATTGGGAAGATAATTATAACTCAGGTAATATTGCATGTCTAAAAGTTTATACTGTGGCTTTACCAATTTTTACTGAAGATTTGGTTAAAATATATAAAAATGATTCCAAATTTGAAGTTAATATTGGTGTTGCTAATGAAACTGTAACCTTTGAAATCAATGGTATGAATTATACAAGAATTAGTGATGAAAATGGGACCGCTAAAATAGCCATTAATTTAAATCCTGGCAATTACACAATTAAAACAATATTCAACCGTACAACAGTTGAAAACACAATTACTGTATTGCCTACATTAATTGCTGATAACTTAGTTAAATACTTCAGAAATGATTCACAGTTCTATATTGACTTGATTGATGGTGAAGGAAATCCTGTTAGTGGAGTTAACATTACCATGAATATTAATGGTGTTTTCTATAACCGTACAACCAATGAAAAT
>ONIK01000009.1 GCA_900317865.1 uncultured Methanobrevibacter sp.
AGCTGAAACTGAAACCATTAAAATGGGTCCTGGTGTAACCAACCCATATGTAAGAAGCCCAGCAATTTCCGCTTCTGCAATCGCAACTATTGACGAAATTTCAGAAGGTAGAGCAACCTTCGGTATTGGTCCTGGTGACAAAGCAACTTTCGATGCTTTAGGAATTGAATGGACTAAACCAGTATCCACTATCAAAGCAGCAATCGCTGACATCAACACATTATTAGCTGGTGAAAAAACTGAAGCTGGAGCAGCTTTAGGTGGAGTTAAAAAAGTACAAGATGCAATTCCTATTTACATGGGTGCACAAGGTCCTAAAATGTTAGAAACCGCTGGAGAAATCGCAGACGGTGTATTAATTAACGCTTCCAACCCTAAAGATTACGAAGCAGCTATGCCTATGATTAAAAAAGGTCTCGAAGCAGCTGGTGGAGACAAAGCATTCGATGTTGGTGCATACACTGCAACTTCAATCGGTCCTGACTCAGAAGCAGCTAAAAACGCAGCTAAAATCGTTGTTGCATTTATTGCAGCAGGTTCCCCACCTCCAGTTATTGAAAGACACGGATTACCAGAAGGATTCAACGAAAAAATGGGTGAATTCTTAGCTAAAGGTGACTTCGGTGGAGCTATTGGTGCTGTAACTCCTGAAGCTCTCGATGCATTTTCAGTATGTGGTACTCCTGATGAATTTATCCCTAAAATTGAAGGCTTAGCTGAAATGGGTGTAACTCAATACGTAGCAGGTTCCCCTGTTGGTAAAGACGTAGAAGAATCCATTAAATTATTAGGAGAAGTAATCGCAAGTTTCTAAACTTGCTTCCTTTTCTTTTTTTATTTTTTTTTAAACCTGTATAAACCATACCAATTTAAGTGAATATTAAGTATACATATTTATTTTACTAAATAACTCATTTTTTCATTAATAAAAAATTTAAACAATAATATTATTCCAGATTAGATTATTAACTAACTGGATATAGAAGTAACAATGCAGATTTATAACCGATTAAATTTAGAAAAAGTTACATTAAACCAATTGCCATTAATAAAGAGCCATAGAAAAAATATAGTATATACAAAACCAATAAGAAACAAAACTAAAGACAATAACATTTACTTATCAGAGTATTCTAAAAATGATTTCTATAATATTATTTTTATTATGAAAAAATGAAACATGAATTTTATTTTTTTCAGTTTAATTTATGCAATATTGATAAAATATACAATAATAAAACGCTGATAACTATGAATAAAACTGTAGTTATATAATTGACATATTTTAAAAGCAAAAAGAACAAAACAGTTAAAATGAATACTTCAATAACATGTAATTTCATTATATCCATTTTTCTACTGAGATAATAACCCATAATTATACAGATTATAGAAACAATAGCTACGAATAAAATTGAATTAAAATGTAAATTAAAACACATATATAAAATTAATAGGACTGTAATAACCACCAATATTAAAGCCAAAAGCAATAATCCTCTTTTTAAAACACTTGAATCAAATCCATCATCAGATTTGATTTCATCAATACTTTTATCTTCTTTTTTAAAATTTTTAACTGTTGATTTACCATCATATTTTTTATCAAAATTCTTGAACAAATACCTCAAGAATAAATAATATACCATTCCCATAACTACCTCGGTAATGATGATTGAAATCAAAACACTGCCTGCATGTTTTAAAAGTAAACCCAACACATAGATTAAACAAATTTCCAAGATAATTTTAACTGCTGTAAAAAGCAGTGAATACATACTTTTTCCAAAACCATCCAACATTTTTGATGAGATCATGGAAAATGGAACTGCAAGTATACTAACTATTCCTCCTACTGCTATCCAAAATATTTCAGTTTGTATTTCTGTAATTCCGAACAAACCAAATATATAATTTCTAGCAATGAAGAATAAAATCATTACTGGTAATGTAGTAAAAAATGATAATTTAAGTACATATTTATACATAGCATTTATTTCATCGAATTTACGTGCCCCAAATAAATGTCCAGTAACACTCATTAATGCCCTACCAAAAGCTCTAATATGAACAACTAGCATATTCTTTAATTTATTTGCAATAGAATATAAAATCGGACCCATGGTGTTCATAGATATTAACAGAGTAGCATTAATATATGAAGCAGAAATAAGCCACAATGCATTATCTAAAAAATTTGGAAGTGCTACCTTTAAGATTTCAATAATGATATATGGACGAAATTTATAGTAATTTAAAGATAAAGGAACTTTTGTTTTGCCGGAAAGATATAAATACAAAATTGGAATAAAAACAACAAAAGAAGATATAACAGTAGCATATGCTAGCCCTTTGATTCCCAAATCCAAATAAAAAATAAAAATAGGATCCAGAATTATATTTAAAATATTAGACACTATTATTAATGTAGTGGGAGTTATTGAATTTCCTTCGGCCTGCAATGTTTCTGAAAACAGATTATTGAAAATAAAAACATATGAAAAAACTATAATCGGAACTAAATAGTCAAAAATCAAAACATATGATTTTTCACTAACAGAATAAAACAAAACTCCATATACAAACAAAAATAATAATATAATAATAAACCATACTACATTACAGGTTATCAAACCATGAATTAATGCATTATATGAACTTTCATAATCCCCCGATCCGATAAAACGAGACATGATTGAATTAGTTCCCTGACCTATTGAATCACCCATTGAAAAAATAAATGTAACAAATGGAATGGACATTCCCAATGCATAAAATGCATCAGCATTTATTTTAGACACCCACAATAAATCCACTATCCCATAGATGGCATCAAAGATACAAAATGCAATTATGGGTAAAGATAATGTAAAAAAAGATTTTTTAGGATTGGATACCAAATCAATTTTCTCTTTCATAAACTAATAATATATGTTTCTTTTATATAAACATTATGTTGCAACACATTTATAAACAACATAATTCATTTTTAGTAATGAAAGTCCCATAAAATAACCAAATTTTTAAAGCTCAACAATCTACCAAATTACACAGACTAATAACAAAACTTTTTTTAACAACAATTTTAATTATAACATAATTCCAATAATATTATAATGGAAATTGAAAATTTATGTAAAGAAATTCGAAGTAGGGCTTTTGAGCGAAAAGATCCAAAAACACCTGAACAGGTTGGTGCAAGTTGGTATAATGATGATTTAACATATGATGGTATTTCAAAAACATTATTTATTATTCTTCCAACTCCGGGATGCTCATGGGCATTGGGAGACAGTGGCGGATGTACCATGTGCAGTTATGTATCCGATTGTACATTGGAACCGATTGATACTGAAACTATTCTTAATATTTTTCATGACCACTTATCCCGATTTGATATTGAAAATGAAGATAAAATAGCTGTGAAATTATTTGCATCAGGAAGTTTTCTTAATCCATACGAACTTCCGACAGATGCGCGTGATGAAATATTAACTACTCTATCCAATATGAGCAATGTTTCAGAAATTATTGTTGAGTCAAGGCCAGAATATGTAAAGGAAGAATATTTGGATGACATTTTTAATATTATTGGAGACAGATTATTTGAAGTCAGCATAGGTCTTGAAACATCAAATGATTATACTCGCGTGAATAAAATTAACAAAGGTTTTACTTTCAAAGATTTTGAAGATGCAGTTAAACTGATGCAGAACTTAAGAGATGCCAAAGGATATAACCTTAAATCAAAAGCATATATCTTTGTAAAACCTATACTCGTTAGCGAATCCCAAACAATAGCTGAAGCAATTCAGACTGCAAAAGATTGTGAATCCATAGGTGTAGACAGATTATCTTTCTGCCCTGCAACAATTCATAGCGGAACAGTTATTGAAAGGTTATGGAGAAAAGGCGCCTATCAACCACCATGGATTTGGAGCTGTGTTAAAATCATTAACACAGTCAGACAAGAAGTTAACATACCTGCGCTTCTTGATACATCAGGATTTGGTTCCAGACGAGGCCCATACAATTGTAAAAAATGTAATAAAGACTTAAAACATATGATTATCGATTGTAATTTAACTCAAAGTATTATTGAATATGAATGTGAATGTAAAGATGAATGGTTGGCTGAAGTCAAAAATGCAGACATGAACGAGTCAACAGTTAAAATCAAACACATACCATTATATTGAATAATACATAATAATTATTAATTGGAGGATTTAGATGAAAAATAAAATTGTTAGTTTACTATCAATTATTTTTGGAATAATGATAATTTCATTTCCCCTGCTGGGAGTGGTAACCCCGAGTGCGATAATTGGATTATCCGTTCTGTTCATATCCATTTATGCATTAATGATGGGAATTTCAATAATTGATTATAATAAATATGGTGCTATTACTGATTTAGTTTCAGGAGTTGTACTTCTTTTAATAAGTATTGGATTAATATTTGATCCTGCAATGTTCAGCTTTTTAGCTGAAATAAGCCTTTACTTGGCAGGAATAATATTGATTATTGCAGGTCTTGTTTCCTTAATTAATAACCGCAGTTCCAAATATGGATTCTATATAGGAATAATCGGAATAATATTAGGTGTATGTTATATTATTATTGGAAGTTACGTTGCAGATCCATATATCCTAGGTACATTAATCGGATTATGGTTAATAATTGGTGGTGCCATGAGATTATTAAATTAATCTCTTAACTTTATTTTTTTGGTGTTTATTTTGATATGTATAAGTGCAGATTTTGATCCTGTTCACAAAGGTCATGAAAAATTAATTAGTGAAGCTCGAAAAATTGCTGATAAGGAATCTAAAAAAGTAGTTGTTTATTTAAATAAGGGTTTCAGTGCCAATCACGCTCCTTTTTTTACAAGTTTTGAAGCCAGAAGTGAAATGGCTCTGGCATTAGGTGCTGATGAAATTAAATCATTTGAAGGACTTCACCACAGATTGGTACTATCATACAGTGTCCCAATCAGACTTCAACAGATGATTGATGACGGTGCAACAGATTATATAACATCTGCAAGCATTTCTTTAGATGAAATTGCCTCAAAAGCTCAAAAATTTATTGATGAAGGTAATTTTGTTGGAATGCCGAAAAATTTTAAAAATAGAAATGAAATCCGATGGTATGCATTGAATGCATTTCTAGGTTCCAAATTAAAATTCCATATTGTGAAGGAATTCAATAAAGATAAATACTCTGGCCGTTTAATTAGACAATCCATTATTGACAATGACTATGTCATAACCAATGAAATTAAAAAGTTGCTTCCAAAATCAACTGTAGATATTCTTGAAAATGAAATAGAAAAGAACAACATTAATCTTGACAGAAATTGGGCGGATATTTATAAAAGAATGAATACGTATTCCAGAGGAAATCTCACAAAAATAGCTTACCTTAATGGAGAAACAATAAATCAAATAATCAAAAAAAGAGTATATTCCAATCCGGAATCTGTTTGGGCAGCTTTTAGAAGATCTAATTATGGTCCTGTTATGACCCGTCTTGCAATAAGTTCTATTGAGGAGGAAGTTACCAAAAAAGAAGTAATGGATTTAATGAAAAGTTATGAGTCCAAGGGAGTCATTCCTGAAATGCAAAAAGTTTCCAAGGTAATTGAGCGAGCATGGTATGTTGCATCAAAAACCCATGAAGGAATGAGTGCTAAAAAAGCCAATGATGAATTCAGACAAGGAAACATTGAAGTTAAAGACGTACCTCTAGAACTGAATGCAGGATTAAATCTCACCCGTTTTGAAACAAAAATAATGAAAGAAAATTTGAATGCAGATTTATATATTGATAAAAATAATAAAATATCTGTTCAACTTAAAAGTGAAGGTAAAAAGATTAAAACCAATTTAAGATTACCTGCCAAGGAAGTCACATATCTAAGATATATAATGGATTCACATTTCATTCCAGTTACTGCAAAAAGCAAAAAAGATAAAAAAGGATATAAAATTAATATTAAAATTGCTTGAGTTTATCAAGGGCGGCTTTAATCATATCCAAATCATCATCATTAAAATAATTTAAGATTTCTTCCATTTCTTCAGCTTTTCTTTTTGAATATTTTAAAGTATTATTGATTCTTGAAAGAGATTTATCTTTAAAATCATCCCCTTCAGTTATTGATAGTGTATCAAAAAACTCATCTTCAAAATCTAGTTTTTTAGCCAAATCATATGTTTCTATCAATAAAACAGATAATGATTTTGTATATGTACTTCTAAGTAATTTTAATTTAGAAGCATCCCCAATTTTATCCGAAATAATCTTTACATTCAAAAATTCATTTAAAAAAAGCAGTTCACGGGCATTTTTTCCGGACAGGAATAATGTTGGTGATTCGGAATCAATTTTTCCAATAATTGCCCCATCTACAAAATTGTCTAAAAGATTATTGATTTTTTCTGTTGTGGCAGGTGAAATATTATTTAAATCCAAATAAATTCCACTGCAATATTTACCGTATTTACCTGCAACTTCAACTGCTTTTGAAGGACTGACTGCTGAAATTACAATATCCGCCCCAGCCAATGCTTCACAAAATGAATCATAAACCGAAATATCTGCTTTATTGATTAATTCAATCGTATTTCCTGAGCGATTTTCATCTGATGTTATTAAATCAATTTCAGAAGATTGAATTATTTTAGAAAGTGTATATGAAACTTTTCCAAAACCAATAAAAGCAATATTCATAGTACCACTATTTTTTTAAAATAAGCATATCTTTAAGATTAACACCAATATCACGAGCAATAGTATTACACTTTGCACAAAGCAAAAAGTAAATATCCTTATCCGACAAATCAATTTCTGTTAATCCTTCATAATTTCCCATTCCTTTGGAAATAATGAATTCATGACTGTTAAAAATCTCCCTAAATTCATCTGAAATTTCACTATCCACATATCCTACAGTTCCGGCACCTATCTCTACAATTTCACCGAATTCATCCAAACCTGCACTAATTGCATCTTCCATGCATGCATCATTTAATATAGGTTTAGATTTTACTGCAATAGTGATGTCCAAATCATATTCTTTAATTTTAGATAATAATAACTTATCAAAAACGATTTCACCAGTATTATCAACCAGATACAATACTTTATCCTGTTTTTCAAGGGATTCTTCAAATGGAGCAATGTCTTTTATTACCAACTCATTATCCAATGAATCAGCCAACAATTGCTCAATGTCATCACTTAATTCAAAGGCACCAAAATCTAGGATATTGCCAACAATAGCTATTTTTACACGATTTTCCAGAGAATCATTCTCTTTTAAAATATTTTTTGCCAATGGCAAGAATTTCAATGCTATTTCATTACCCAATTTCTTCTGATTAATGTAGGGATCTTCACAACCGGTTTTAGCTTTAATAAGATTATGAATATGAGAACCAGTTTTATTTGAGTTAGTTCCTTTCTTAAATGTTGTAGCTAAAAATTTAAAAATATCATTCATTAACTCCATTTTTAAATCTTCGTTATCTGTTGCTAAATCTATAGCTTCACGAGCTTGCCTTAAAAAACAAGGACCACATTCATAACTAATCTTCAAAATTAACCACCATATATTATTTGAATTAATTGAATTTCATCATCTTCATTAATTATAGTATCCTCTATTACCAACTCACCATTTTGCTTTGCAACAACTGTTTGAGTTGATAGGCCTAATTCAGTTATTAAATCTTTAATAGCGTAATTTTCCTGAGGTATTTCTTTTAATTCTGATTTATTTTTATATTTTAAAGTAAAAGACATTTAATCACCTTTTAATTCTTCTATAAATGAACATGCTTTACATAATTCATTTGCTGACGGTTCACCACATTTAACACATCTTCCATGAGAATATTCCTTTTTAAAGTCATCTTTAATTGCATTTTTAATTTTGTCATATCCCCTCAAAGTGGAATATTTTATTGTTGGATGATCTTCACTTAATTTATTAATTACTTCAGAAACTTCACCCCTGAAAGATTGCTGTGCATATGGACAGCTTGCAAAGTGAACTTCCAATTCCTTTGCTACAACATACAAACCAATTTCACGTTCTGGAATTTCACGAAGAGGTTTGATTTTAACTGTAAATTCTTCTGCTTTTGATTCTGTTTTAGCGCCCAGTTTAGTTAAATTATCAGTATTGCCTTCAAGATAATTCATCATTATTGCCTGAACTTCATCATCCAAATTATGTCCTGTAGCGATTTTAGTAGCTCCCATCTCACGAGCCGCCTTATTGATTATTGTTCTTCTGAAAACTCCACAATATGAACATGACCCTTTATGATTAGGTTTTTCCATTATTTCATCTAATGTAATGCCGTAAGTATCCTTCAGTGAAACAATCTTGTGCTCTATGCCTAAACGCTCAGCATGACGAATAGCTATATCAACACCATCCTGCCGGTAATTATCAATTCCTTCATCAACCGTTACCGCACAGAGTTCAATAATATTGAGTTCACGAAAGGAATTCAAAATTTCAAGTGTTGTTACACTGTCCTTTCCTCCCGAAAGTGCAACAAGAACCTTATCTCCCTTATCCAATAATTTTTCTTTCCTAACCGTTTTAATAACTTTTTTTTCAATTGAATCAATAAAACAATCCTTACATAAATATTGGCCGGACTGTTCTTTTTTAATAATAACATTAGGATTACCGCATTTGGTACAATCCATTTTCTCACCTACATCTGCTCTACAAATTGAGCTAATTGATTAAGAGTATTAACTTCAAATACATGTGCTCCAGCATCCTCATAAAGTGAAACACAACTATCAACTATATCCCATTTATTTCTATCTTCAGGATTGAGTATAACAACTTTTTTAGAGTCACGAACCATTTCTTCAACCAGATGCACACTTGCAGGTATTCCATTCTGTTTTGGACCTGCCCAATCCCTGCAATCAGATAATATAATCACGTAAGACTTATTATTTAAATTTGCCTTTTCCTGGAATGCTTTGAATGCAGAGTACATGTCCGATGTTCCGTGAACCATCATATTCTTTACTCTTAAATCTTTAACCTTAACAAAAGAATCTATCAAATATTCTTCTTTTAAAGCATCAGTCGTTTCTATAACCTTATTATCAAATTCAAAAGTTCGGGAATGTTTAAATGCAGTTTGTGCAGAAAACATTAACATGAAAAACCAACTACTGATCCATTCACAGGATCCGCTAATATCATTTAGGAACAAATGTTCATTTTTATGTGGCCTTGGCTTAGCTTTAACAAGCTCGATTGGTACGCCACCATATTTTAAATTGGCACGAATAGTTCTTCGCATATCTATTTTATGGGAAGATGATTGGATTTTACGTCTTGAACGTTTATTGGCTATTCTTCTACCCAATCTTTGGCAGATTTCAAGCATTCTTGGGTCAAACCTGTTGAGTTTGGTTAAATCCTTGTTCATCAGTTCTCCATCGCGTTCAAGTTCCTTAACTTCATCAAGCAATGGCTGACCAGACAACATTTTTAACTTTTCATTGTTCATCTTTTCTTTTTGAACTTTTTTATAAGCATTATTTTGCTTTTTAATAATATACTTATTGGATTTTGGACCTGTACCCTTGTATGCCTTACCTCTTTCAAGCATTTCATCCGCTTCAGACTTCACCTGTTCCTTTTTGAAAATCTCTTCAAAAATCTTGTTGAATTTAGGGATATCATATTTATCCTTAACATAAATTGCCCTCAAGGCAGTCCTAAGCAAATCCCTATCGCTCTCTCCAATCTGAAGATAAACCTCACTTGCAGAAAAAGTACTTCTAATACTAACCGGCAAGCCTGCTTCCCTCAATTGATTAGATAAATTGACTATCTTATTAACCATTTTAATATTTCCTATCTAGGACATCTTTAATAACACGTTTTTTATCGCTTTCAGTTTTAATGGCTACGCCAACACTTTCTTTCATGGCTTCTGTTGTATTTCTATTATTTAAATTTGAAACTGATTTTACCCAATCCACAGTTCCTCTAACAGAAGGCTTTTTAAGCAAATTAAGATTTCTAATCTCCTGAACAATTTTAACAACAGTAGAAACTGTATCGTCATCAGCCTCCGGAAGCTTGGACTTGACAATTTCAATTTCCCTTTCAACACTAGGGTAAGGAATGTATAAGAACAAACATCTGTCTTTTGTCTCATCCAGAAGGGATCTTTGTGAGTTGGAAGTTAAAATAACAATCAAGTCATTTTGTAACTGAAAAGTACCCAAGTCATTAATGGTAATTTCCTGTTCACCCAATGCCTGAAGTAAAAAACTTTCAACTTCCTCATCAGCCTTATCAATTTCATCAATTAACAAAACTGAATCCTTATCATTCAAAAAAGCATTTAAAAGTGATCTTCTAATAAAATATTCCTCTTCAAAAATTGTATCCTCTTTAGATTCTACATTTTTTGCAGCTTCCAAATGCAGCAACTGCTTTTGATAATTCCATTCTCCAACAATCTGTTCAAAAGTGATTCCTTCATAACATTGAATTCTAAAGAAATCCCTATCAAAAGTTTTAGCTACAACTTTGGCAAGTTCTGTTTTACCGACACCAGGTGGACCTTCAATCAACATGGGTTTAGCTAATAAAAAAGATAAAAACAGAGTAGTTGATATTTCTTTATTAGAAACATACTGCTCCTGTAAAAGAGCCTTATCAATATCTTTAATACTTAATCCTTCACTTTGCAAATTTAAACACCAATCAAATTTTACTTAATTAAATTATATAATAAATCTAATTTAAAGTTTATGAAAAATATTAAATATATTGATGGGTAAAAAATAATAATAATATAGCATAGGAGGGTAAGAATGAAATTTGATAATATGGTTATTTTAGCTGTTATAGTAGCAATAATTATATTAACAATGGGTGCGGTTGTTTACACAAGCGGCCTTGATAAAACAACAAATAATATTACAGATGTAAACAACACAAACAGCACGCATAAAAATGATAGTGGCATACTTTCAATTTTTAATGAAAGTCAGCAAACAACCAGTTCAAGTTCATCTAGTCAAAGTCAAAGTCAAAGTCAAAGTAGTTCAAGTTCACAAGGCGGTTCATCATCTGGCGGAAGCAGTGACTCAGGCGGAGGTTATACTCCTTCTCCTTCACCGACCCCAAGCCCAAGTCCGGCACCTGAACCTTCACAAGACTGGGATATTATAGATGACTAAAAAAATTAGTTTTTAAACTGATCAGGATTTTTGAACAATTCAAAATCCTGAACATAATCTTTACCCGTAATCATCGCAATTTCAGCTTTTTGGAGTTCACTTCCAAGATATGCTGCATGTTCCATACGGGTAACAAGTTCTTTTTTTATTATTTCTTCATATACTTCTTTAGCTGTTTTTCCAACAATTACTAAATCAGCTTTATTTTTCTTAAAATGAGTTGCAATAATCTTGCTTTCACCCACAGTAGTCCCATAATCAACATTTATCCTAAAACTGCCTGCCTTATCACGAATGAACTTTAAAGGTTCGGAAAGCTTTGCATGTGGAATTCCATCCAGTTCATTTTCAATAACATCCGTTCTTTTATGCTTATCCTTAAAGGCAACAAGATTAATTCCCAAATCCTTTGGTATGGATTTTCTATGTTTAGCAAGAAACATCATTTTGGAGGCTGTTGAAAGTTCATAAACGCTACCTCTCGTTTTTCCACTTTCTTCCGGTGTGAACAAAATGCTTACACCAAGTTCCATTCCAATACCCGCCAATAATACATTCGCTCCACCGGAATCTGCATCCATCAATTCAATTACATTACCTACACCGAAAAACATTGGTGCTTTGTTATCTTTATGAAAATCTTTAAATGCAATAATGGATTCCACAACACTGGCACTGTTAACAGGATCCAATATCAAATCGGCAACATACTTCAAACCGTCAGTATCTTCAATTAACTGATTCATGAATTCAACCCTTTCTTCAGGAGTCTTTGGTGTAATTCCTTCAGTAAAATTAGTTGGAAGCAATACAGCAGGAATTCCTTTTTCCTTTAATAATGGTGCTACTTTAGATTGGTTACCCAAATCCACACTTAAAACGAAATCAATTCCATTTTCAGCAGCCACTATAATTTCATCAGCATTTAATGTATCTATGCTTAAAGGCCTATCCCCTACAATCGGTCTTAATGTATTGATTAATTCAGGAATTTTATCTGAAAAATCCTCACCGGCAGCCATACCTATATCAATCATGTCTGCACCACAGTCAACAAAATATTGACATTTGTTGATTAATGCCTCTTTTGATAAAAAAGGTGCATTGGCTATTTCGGCCAATACTCTCATAGGAAAATCTTCACCCACAGGCAATTTTCCAACCAGAATATTATTCGGTTTTTGAAGAAGTTTTTCTATAGTTTCAGCATCATTTTCAAAGTCTTCAATTATTTTAAATGCTTCTTTTCGTTTTTCTTCTTCTATTAATTTATCTGCAGGCTTATCTTCAGACAGTTCAATATTATCAAGCAAATTTAAAACCATTGCCAAATCTGCCCCATCAGTAGATCCTTTAAATGTTGGAATTCCTAGTTCCTTTGTTATTTCACGAGTGCCTTTTTTTATTAAACCTGGAACTAAAATTAAATCAATTTCATCCATTTGATCTTTAAAATAAGTTTTTACTTCTTTTATAATCATTTTAGGAGTTAAGAAAGCTGCAACTTGCGTATCAGCAAT
Source organism: uncultured Methanobrevibacter sp. (assembly GCA_900317865.1). GTDB lineage: Archaea > Methanobacteriota > Methanobacteria > Methanobacteriales > Methanobacteriaceae > Methanocatella. Next base: position 12,772 of record ONIK01000009.1, read on the forward strand.
ATGAACAATAACATCTTGGGATGAATCTGAAACCACATTTTTTATTAACGGATATGCCAAATTTCCTGTAATTATTAAAACTTTCATATTAACTCCTCAAATATTATTATATATTATTATATTATATTAAATCTTTGAAAAAGTAATAATCACCCAAAACAATTAGATAATCTTAAATCTTTTTAATTAACCTTTATTAATCTAAAAAATAACTGTTAAAAAAACAACAATACATACAAGCATTATAAATTAAAAATTAAACAAAAATATTGAAAAATAAAAATATAACATAAGATTTATATATTTTGGAATTTATAATGATTATACATGATAAATATATGGAGGAAAATTTAATGATTGAAATTCGTTTTCATGGAAGAGGTGGACAAGGTTCCGTAACCGCTGCCGAAATTTTGGCTAAAGCAGCATTTAAAGACGGTAAATATTCACAGGCTTTTCCATTTTTTGGAGTAGAACGTAGAGGGGCTCCAGTTATGGCTTTCACAAGAATTGATGATAAGCCAATTGATTTAAGATATCAAGTCTATAATCCGGACTATGTATTAGTTTTAGATGACGGATTATTGAATGTAGTAGATGTATTTTCAGGAATTAAAGACAGTACTGAAGTTATTATTAACACTGAAACCTTTGAAGGTAGTGGAGCACATAAAGTCCACAGTATTGACGCAACTGGAATTGCATTAGATATGTTAGGACGTAACATTGTAAATACTATTATTTTAGGATATTTTGCTAAAAAAACCCAAGCAGTAAGTATTGATTCACTTCTTGAAGTGATTGCAGAAACATTCCCAGGAAAAGTTGGGGAATTAAATGTAGAAGCTACTAAAAAAGCTTATGATATGGGATGAGGGTGATTTAATATGGTAAGTATAGGATGTGTAATTAAAAACCCAGGTAATAGTAGAAATAATAAAACCGGAAGTTGGAGAACTTTCAAACCAATTTTAGACAAAGAAAAATGTATTGATTGTGATAATTGTATTATCTTTTGTCCAGACGGTAGTGTAAACAAACAACATGATATAGATTACGATTTCTGTAAAGGATGCGGAATTTGTGCAAACGAATGTCCTTCCGATGCGATTGAAATGGTAAAAGAATAGAAGAGAGTGATTAAATGGTAAAAGAAGTAATGACCTCAAATAAAGCAGTTGCAGAAGCTGTTAGATTAGCTAAACCACAAGTTATTCCTGTTTATCCAATTACTCCACAAACTACAATTTCAGAATATTTAGCACAATATGTTGCTGATGAAAAAATTGCTGCTAAATACGTCAAAGTAGAATCCGAACACAGTGCAATAAGTGCTGCAGTTGGAGCTAGTGGTGCTGGAGTAAGAGTATTTACAGCAACATCTTCACAAGGATTAATGTTAATGCACGAAATTTTATTTGCGGCAGCAGGTATGAGAACACCATTTGTTTTAGCTGATGCAAATAGAGCAATTTCTGCTCCATTAAATATTTGGAACGACCAACAAGATTCAATTGCTCAAAGAGATGCTGGTTGGTTACAAATTTATGTTGAAAATGCTCAAGAAGCATTAGATACTACTTTAATGGCTTACAAAATTTCAGAAAATCCTGACGTATTGCTTCCATCAATGGTATGTTTAGATGGATTTATTTTAACACACACAGTTGAACCTGTAGAAATTCCAGATCAAGAAAGTGTAGATAAGTTTTTACCTCCATACGTTCCAGAACATGCATACCTTGATCCGAAAGAACCTATGTCAATTGGTAACTTTGCTGACCCTGATTATTATACAGAAGCAAGATATGCAATGCAAGTTGCAATGGATAATTCAATCGAAGTTATTCAAAAAACTTGCGACGAATTTGCAGAAATATTCGGAAGACAATATGGTCTTGTTGAACCATACAAAACCGAAGATGCAGACATTATATTTGTTGCAATGGGATCACTTTGTAGTACTATTAGAGTAATTGTTGATCAGTTAAGAGACCAAGGCGAAAAAGTAGGTTTACTTAAAATCAGAGCTTACAGACCATTCCCAGTTGAAGCAATTAAAGAAGCAGTCAAAAATTGTGAAAAAATAGCTGTTATTGATAAAAATTACTCATTTGGAATTGGTGGAGCACTTTATTCAGATATGAAAGTTAAAATTGACAAAGAAATATATGGATTCATTGCCGGTTTAGGTGGAAGGGACATAACCCCTGAATACATATTAGAAGCATACGAAAAAACAAAAGTGCCAGAAAAAGATGTCACATGGATAGGACTTAAGGAGGAATAGATATGGTAGATATACCTGATAAAGATTTATTAGCACCAGGACACAGAGGATGTGCTGGTTGTGGAGCATCCATTGGTGTAAAATTAGCTCTAAATGCTTTAGGAGAAAATACTGTAGCTATTTCTGCTACAGGTTGTCTTGAAGTTATGACTACACCATACCCAGAATCTGCATGGGAAGTTCCATTTATTCACGTAGCATTTGAAAACTCCGGTGCTGTTGCATCCGGTGTTGAAGCTGCATTAAGAATACAAGGAAAAGATGATGTAAATGTTGTTGCTTTCGGTGGTGACGGAGGAACTGTAGATATCGGTTTACAATCCCTTTCAGGAGCTATGGAAAGAGGACACAACATGTTATACATTTGTTATGATAATGAAGCATACATGAATACAGGTATTCAAAGAAGTGGAGCAACTCCTTTTGGTGCAACAACAACTACTTCACCACAGGGTAGCGCAAGTTTCGGAGAAGATAAACCTAAAAAAGATATGCCTATGATTATGGCAGCACATGGAATTCCATATGTAGCTACCGCATCAATTGCATACCCAGAAGACTTTGTAAACAAAGTTAAAAAAGCAGCTTCAATCGAAGGACCTGCTTACATACACTTACAACAACCATGTACAACAGGTTGGGGATATCCTTCTGAAAAAACAATTGAAATGGGTAGATTAGCTGTAGAAACTGGATCTTGGATATTATATGAAATTGAAAACGGTGAATTCAGCATTACTTTTACACCTGAAGAAAGAAAACCTGTAAAAGAATACTTATCACAACAAAAAAGATTCAGACACTTGCAAGATGAACAAATCGAAAAAATACAAAAATACGTAGACGCACAATGCAGTGAATTAGGATTATAGGAGGAAAACTATGGAAAAAATTTCCGTAAATAGTAATATGTGTGATGGATGTCTAAACTGTGAAAACATGTGTGCATCTGTCCATACAGCAGCTAGAATAAAAATCATAGAACATAAGTCCTCCTTCTATGGTATTGTATGTCAACATTGTGAAAGTGCACCTTGTATTAAAATCTGTCCAACCGATGCGATAACAGATGAAAAAGTCGATACAACAAAATGTATCGGTTGTGGATTATGTGTAATGGTTTGTCCATTCGGCGCAATGACTTACACAGCAAGTATTGCTGAGAAATGTGATTTATGCGCTGACAGAGAAGAAGGCCCTGCATGTATCAAAGCATGTACTAAAAGAGCTATTTCAGTTCTCGACCCTGCTAAAGTTAAAGCTAAAAATCAGCAAAAATTCTTATCTAAACTTGCAGGAATTTACGAACCTGATCAGAAAAAAGGTGGATTTGTCCACGTGATTACAAGTCAAGCTAGAGCCAGACTGGTTCTAGACGAATAGGAATATTTTCTATGAATTGTTTAAATTGTACAACTTGTGAAAGTGATTGTCAACTTAAAGAAGTTGACACACCTTCTTTATTTTGTATGAACTGCCAACCATCAGAAGCACCATGCCTAAAAGAATGTCCGAATAATGCCATTGAAGTATTAGGCGGAGCTATTACCATCAATGAAGAAAAATGTGATAGATGCAAACAATGTGTTGATGTTTGCCCCATTGGAGCTATCCATATTTAACTAATTTTCAAAAATATTTATAATCTTTCAAAATCAAAAATAGTAATAATTAAATTTTACAAGGTTTTTATTTTGATTACTAAAGATGTCATTAGAGATAAAGTTTATGAACTATACAAGCAAGCGGTAATTGTTCTTGGTGATGATGTGAAAAAATCTCTTGAAGATGCGCTTGAAAAAGAAGAACATGATTTAGCAAGATTAAATATTGAAGCTATTTTGAAAAACATTGAACTTGCTGAGGAAAAAGGTATTCCAATGTGTCAAGATACAGGTCTTCCAGTTGTCTTTGTTAAACTTGGTAATGTAGAAGTGGAAAATCTACGCCAAGGAATTGAAGAGGGTATTAAAAAAGCAACAGAAGAAGTTCCAATTAGACCAAACATTGTAGATCCATTATCCCGTAAGAATACAAACATTAATGTTGGAGATTACATACCCCCAATAGATATTGAATTAATTGATGAGGATTATCTTGAAATAACCATTTTACCTAAAGGATTTGGTTCAGAAAACAATAATGCCTTAAAAATGGCATTGCCTGCCGAAGGTATTGAAGGAATAAAAGAATTTGTAGTTGAATCTGTCCTTAAAGCAAAAGGAAAACCATGCCCACCAACAGTTGTCGGCGTAGGTATTGGAGGAACTTCAGATTTATGTCTAAAATTAGGTAAAAAAGCATTACTTGGAAAAGTGGGTGAAAGAAATCCTGATCCTGAAATAGCTAAATTAGAAGAAGAGATTTTAGCTAAAATTAATGAATCAGGAATTGGACCAATGGGACTTGGTGGAAAAACAACCACTTTAGATGTGAAAATATTAAAAGCACATACCCATACTGCAGGTCTGCCGATTGGAGTTTGTATCCAATGCTGGGCAGACAGACATGCTACAGGAAGAATCTATGATAACTAGATTCTTTTTAATTTATTTTTTATAAAAATTAAAAAATTACACTACAGCATGTAGATAACACAATAAAATTCAATTAATATTTTTACTAACATCACATATTTACAAAAACCATTTAATTAAAATAAATAATTTATTAGCAACCATCATTTTAATTGGTCACAAAATTAAAAATTATTGTACCTGCAAACAAGTGAAAAATTAACTCAATCTGAAGGTACGTGGAGTGGTTGGTCTTGGAATATTTTCATGGAATTCAACTGCCACATCCATAATTTCAACAGAAATATCACCAATACGTTCAAATGCTTTAATTACTCTGAATAAATATATGAAATAATTAGAACGTTCTTTTTCATCAAATGAACTCTCAGCCATTTGAGTTGCAATTAAATTAATAGATTTAGTTTGAAGAATATGGATTGATTCTTCCAATTCCATAATATCATCTTTTAGCTCAGTACGACCTTCTAAAAAAACAAGCATAGATAAACGAAGCATTTTTTGAGCAGTTTTATGCATTTTCTTTAGTTTTTTAAGAATATCCTCATTTACTTCATATACCTCATTAATTACAAATTTTGCAATATGAGCACAGTAATCACCAATACGCTCCAAATCATATGCAACCTCATTGTACAATACAGATTTTGAAAATTCAGAAGCATAATTCATACTGACAATAGTTTCAACAGATGTTCTGATTTTTTCAACCATATTGTTAGTAACATAATCCATTTCCAAAGCCTTATTAGCTTTATCCTCATCAGATTCTAAAATAGCATCAAAGGACATTTCAAGTTGAGAATGAACATGTTTTGACATATTAAATAACATTTCATTAATTAAAACATTTCCTGATACATTTTTCGGACGCACATATTCACCCAAAGATTCAGCAACTTTTTCATAACTTTTCATATCAATCATATATGCCCTTTTAATAGTGCCATCTTCAATTAATGGCCGTATTAATTGAGTCACATATCTGCGTGAAATGTCTAAACGTTGGGCAATTTCATCCTGTGTTGCCGGATTTTCATATAATATCAAATCCAAAATATCCTTTAATTTCTTATTTTTCTTAGTCATACTATCTATTTTTTATAATCATCCAACAAGTCATTTGATTCGAAGTGAATGTTACTTGAAGATTTATTAATACTTTTTTGAAATCTTCTTTGATTTCCATTATGGTTATTCTCCCCATGATTGATATTATGCTGTTGATGAGGAGAGTGATTAACATGTCGATTTATTTTTCTAGGAGGTTGTCTCTGAATCTTTCTTTTTCTGTGATTAACATGAGCATTATTGCCTGATGTGTATCTTTTTTGCTTATAATCTTTTTGTGATTGACCGGATAGGCTTAAGATTCTATATATAACAAATACAATTAATAAAAATGCAATAATAGCTATAGGCAAATCAAAATGAATAAATATAGTATCATAAATCTTTGTTATAATGTTTCCCATATCGACAAATCCTCTTGCCAGAAATATCAAACCGACGAAAGCTAAAATTAAACCATGCTCCTTTTTAACAACATTTGGCTTTAATACAATAGGATATGCACTGATAAATAATAATGCAATACCTAAAAGCCTATATAAGTTATTATCCGCCAAACCTTGGATTGCTAAATAGAATCTAACAAAAGCATGCGGTAAAACCCCCATTTCTGCAAGTAAAGCAAAAATTAACAATAGCTGAATAAAAGCAATTACCACCAAAGGAATCACATATACAATATCCCATTCAAAATCAGGACTGAAAGATGCATTGGCAACAGGATCCTCCAATGCTTCTGAAAGCATCGTATAAAGAACAGAGAAAAGTACAGAACCTATAAGAGTACCAGCTATACCCAAAATATAGGTTAATAAAGTAACTAAACCTGAAATAGCTCCAACTAATATAAGTTTTTTATGATTCATGATAATTACCTCCATAAATTTAATTGTTAAATAATATAATTTTCAAACAATTTAAACTTTAAGATGATACTATAATTTATATTTTTTGATTAAGAAAAATTTGAAAAAAAATAATTAAAGTAAAAAAAAATAAATGAAAATAAAGAAAAATAAAAAAGAAAGAATTATATTATAGTTAAAGCATCCGGTACTTTTTTAAGCACGTTTTCTTTAACCGGAACCATTGTTGATGACACAATGGAAAAGTCTGCAGAATCTGCTGCTTTTTTATCATCAGTTTCACCAATAATTGTAGCATTTAAAGCATCCTGCAAGTTTGCCACAGTATTATCCAATACCCATTTATCAACATCCGAAATTATAATTTCATCCACAAGCTTGTCCAATTCATTGGCAAATACCCAGGAAATAAACCTACCACCATGCAATGCAATCGTATTTCCTCCAGCAAGATTAACAATTTCATCCAATGTATGTTTTAACTGTATATTTTTATACATATTAGAACTTACAAGAGTGGCCCAGTGTGCATCTCCCACAGCATATGATCCAATTTTTCTTGGATAAATATAATCAGGTCCTGCAATTTTCACTGCAGTAGCCAAAGCAATCAAATCATGCTTTTGAACAGGCAATCCCCTATTAGGAAATTCTTCATTAATAATTTGAATAACTCTCGGAAGTCCGAATTTACCTCTCCTTGCAGTTCCAGGTTCAAATCCACACATATACCCATGATGATTTTTAGGAAAACCCGTGATTACCATATTTAAACCACTTCTTAAACCTGCACGAACCTCATGCTCATATGCACCATTTGTTGCAACAACTTTTCCAGGAGATAATATTCTAGCTGCAGCAATAGTTTTGGCAAAGGCTTCTGCAGTATTTTCACATCTATTAAATGGTCCGCCTTCTACAACAATAACATCAGCACCAATTTCAATAGACTTTTCAAAACCAGTGATGACTTCATCATACCCGTCACCAACAAACATGATAGATTCTAAACCCTTACCATATTCCTTTGCTAAATTAGCTATATCAATAGCTTCTTTTAAAGGAGCGGCATGACCATCACCAGTTTGTTCAGAAGTTACATTAACGGCAACAGAAGAAGATAATTTTACCCATTCTTCCTTATCTGATTTTTGTTCCAATTCCTTATCTATTAGTCTTTCATGTATTCTTCCACGAGGACATTCAGTAAATGCAGGGCCTTTATTATAACATTCCCCCCCACAACCACTGATATTTTTAGGAAGTCTCATTGCACCATTTTCACCAAAATGATCAAGGTCAAGAGGAACATCAACGACATCGTGAACCATTTTCATTACTTCAATTCCACGCATTCCAAATTTTTCGGCAATATCAGAAAATGCATATGCACAAATATGAATAGGAGCACCAACCATATCAGCTAATCGACAGTTCCCAATCAAATCCATTAATTCCAAATCAGAAGCACAGGTTCCTGCAACAATTTCTGTTAAATCACAACCCAAAGGAAATCTTTTAAATTGCATTCCCAATTTCATTGTTTCTTCAAGAGATAACTCTGAAATTGCATCAACAACTGCAGTAACATCTTTGTTTTCCATCTTGGATATTTCAATCGCCGCATCATCCTCATTAACTGCTTTTTTTATTAAATCATACATGAAATAAACTCCTCTCAATATCTATTGTTAAATTATATTTCAGTGAAATATTAAATAAAAACTTTTCGTTTTTAGGCATACCAAAAACAAATTTTAAATCAATTAAATAAACAATGAAGTAATACTTTTATTATCATATAAATAAAAAAAGTAATACTAGTATTACTAAATAAATAAAGCATATAAAAAGTAGTAATACTAATTTAAAGCCACATGTAAAGATTTAAATAGTAAGAAGAATTTAATAAAAATTATTACTACATGTATAACTACCTAACTAAATATGTCTAACAAATTAAAAGCGTAACAATGTAGTAACTGTCCTTCCAAATGAAATTTATTTGGAAGGAAAAAATTTATAATGGAGACAAAAAAATGGTTCTTTCTAAATTAAAAGAAAAATTAGAAGGACGTAATAAAAAAGGAGACAAAAAAATGAAAGTAGCAATTTTAGGTGCAGGATGTTACAGAACTCATGCTGCAAGTGGAATTACAAACTTCGCAAGAGCTTGTGAAGTTGCAGAAGCAACAGGAAAAGAAAACATTTCAATGACTCACTCCACAATTGAAATGGGTGCAGAATTATTAGAATTAGCTGGTGTTGACGAAGTTGTTGTAGCTGACCCAGTATTTGACGGAGACTTTACCGTAGTAGATGACTTTGATTACGCAGAAGTTATTGCAGCTCACAAAGCAGGTAAACCTGAAGATGTAATGCCTGCAATCAGAGCAAAAGTTAATGAATTAGCTGAAACCGTACCTAAACCAGCAAAAGGTGCTATTCACTTTACTCACCCAGAAGACTTAGGTATGAAATGTACTACTGATGATTCCGAAGCAGTTGCTGACGCTGATTGGGTTATGACCTGGTTACCAGAAGGAGGTATGCAACCTGACATCATCAAAAACTTCGCTGATGATATCAAAGAAGGTGCAATCGTAACTCACGCATGTACTATCCCAACTACTGGATTAAACAAAATTTTCGAAGATTTAGGAACCAATGTTAACGTAGCTTCCTACCACCCAGGTGCTGTACCTGAAATGAAAGGACAAGTATACATTGCAGAAGGATTTGCTGACCAAGCTTCCATTGACACATTATTAGACTTAGGTCAAAAAGCAAGAGGATCCGCATTTACATTACCTGCTAATATGGTTGGTCCTGTATGTGATATGTGTTCCGCTGTAACTGCAATTACATATGCAGGTATCTTAGCTTACAGAGACACTGTTACCCAAATTTTAGGTGCTCCTGCAGGATTTGCACAAATGATGGCTAACGAAGCATTAACACAAGTAACCGCATTAATGCAAGATGAAGGTATCGACAAAATGGACGATGCTTTAAACCCTGCAGCATTATTAGGTACTGCTGACTCAATGAACTTCGGTTCATTAGCTGAAATTGTTCCTACTGTATTAGATTACTTAGGTAAAGACGAATAAACATAATAAGTTTGATTGTTGGTTTTAACCAACAATTTTTAACTTATTTTTTAATAGCTGAGTGGATTAGTTATTAAAAAATAAGTTAACACTTTTTGTAAATTATTTTTAAGAGATGAATGTTGATGATTGACGAAATATTAAATAAAGCAAAACAAGGAAAAGAATTAACGGATGATGAATTTTTAGAATTGTTGAATATCGATGACAATGAAGAATTGGAAAAATTATTCAAAGTAGCTCGCGATATAAGAGATAGTCAATCAAAAGTAATTAAATTAACATCAACAGTGCATCTTACAAATAAATGCTTAATTCAACCCAGATGTGAATACTGTGGTTTTGCAGAAGAAACATCCCCAACAGGTTATTACAACGCATTTTATAAATCCAATGAAGAAATATTAACTGCAATCAAATCCATTCAGGAAGCACATATTCCTCGTGTTAGCTGTTCTGGAGGATATGGTTTTAAAGGAAAACAGGCAGTTAATGCATGTAAAATTGTAAAAGAAAACTCCAATTTAGAGATTCTTGTTAATGTTGGTGGAGATTTAACCGAAAAGTCTGTGAATGATTTAGCCAACTTGGGAGTAGATACAATATGCTGTAATTTAGAAACTATAAACGAAGACGTATTCTATCAAAGAAAACCTGGAGACTCCCTAGATCAAAGAATATTAACATGTAAAAGAGTGAGTGATATTGGAGTAGGCCTATCCTCAGGATTACTTTTGGGACTTGGTGAAAGTAAAGAAGATAGGATAAAACATTTACGATATTTATCTAATTTTAAAACATTGGAAGAAATACCAATAATGGGATTCAACCCATATCCAGATACACCAATGGCAGATTATCCTCCATTCCCATTAAAAGAACAATTGAAAATGGTAGCGATAACACGCATAATGTATCCGGAAATTACAATTACAATGCCGACTCCTACTGTCGGACCTGAAAATGTGGAATTTTCACTTAGAGCAGGTGCCAATAATTTAGCTACAGTTATTGCTGATAATTACCCTCACGAGGTTAAAGGTGTTGGTTCTCCAAATTATGGTAATTACAATGAAGTAGTTAATGTTATTGAAAAATTAGATTTGATACCTCAAACTATTTAATATCTATTTTTAAAATATGATAATATGGCATTTGAAGAAATGATTAAAAATGCATTTGAAGAATCCAGAGATGATTGCAGATTTGGAGATACACTTGAAGAAATTAATGAAATTCAAGATTATATCAAAAATGCAAAAAAAGTATATATTCCAAACAAAAACGGAATTAAAGTGGAAATCCTGAATCAAGTTTTAAGCGAATATGATTTACCTACGGCCAAAATACTTCAGATTGACACAAATACTGCAGATACCAGTAGAATACCTGCCCTTGCAAAAGCATATATGGCCCTTGATCAAAGTGATGCCGATTTAATTATAGCCAGAGGGCGACTCGGAATTCCAGGATCTGGTTCACTTTTAATATTTATTGATAATAAAGGAAGGATATTAACCTGTGGAACATCACCATCACATGCAATTCATCAGAAGCCCATTGAAGCTGCAGTATATGATGAAGCATGTGAAGCGCTTGAAAAAATAGGATTTAAAAAAAGTGATTCAGATGGATATTGATACAGGAATTACATCGGAAGTTTTAACGATTAAATCTGAAATTAAATTAATTGATATTTTTAACAATATTATAAATAAAAAATCACAGGCTTGTTTTGATTATATTGAAAGTTTAAATTTAAATTCAGATGAAAAAATAATAATTATCGGTACATATTTTACAGGTGTTGGAATCGTTAAAAAATTAAGCGAAAAATACACAGACATCACCTTGATTGATATCTATCCCCACTTGGAAAAACTGTTATACACTTCTATCGGTGGTGAGTTGAAAAACAAAGTAAAATTCTCATCCAATATAGATTTAATATATAGTGGAGATGTTGTTATTGATACAACAGGTTTTGGTGGCATTAATGTTGAACAGTCATCAAAATTTAATGTTAAAGCATTTTTAATAGAAGATCCCGTAGCTGAAGATAATGACACAGCATTAAAAAATAAAAACAATATTCATGAAAGGTTAGAGATTGTTAAATCACCTCACAAAGCAATTTTAAAAACAAAAGGCATTAATACCAAAACTTCAGGAACCATGACATTGACAATAGGCATTTTGACAAATTCACTAAATGAAATCTTGAAAAAAGAAGGTGTTTTATACAGTGCCTGTGAAATGGGCTTTTTTGAAGAGGTTATATTTAAAGAAAAAAATATTGACAAATTTATTGAGCAGACAGATAAAAAAGCTATAAAAATATCAACAATCAACCAATTTAGCCCTGATGAGATTATATTAAATGAATTAAATAAAATTGAATCAAAAATGATTTGAATGAAACTTAATGAAATTATAGACTTTTTAAATAAGGAAATACCTCAGAACCTAGCATTAAGTAATGATAATGTTGGTTTAATGGGAAGTTATGATTTAACACAGGAAATTACATCAATAAAAATATTTATGGACTTATATCCCCAAGATGATAATTATTCATGCAATACATTAATTATTACACACCATCCCCCATTATTTATTCCTAAAACTCCAACATTTACAATACATTCAAATTGGGACATCATTAAAGGTGGTGCAAACGAAGCACTTGCAGATTATTTAAATTTAAAAGTTATTGAATCTTTTGATAAACATACAAATATCGGAAGAATATGTGAAGCTAATTTATCATATAAAAATTTAAAAGAAACAATATTAAATAATTTCAATGAATTTAGTATTGTAAATAAACCTGAAGAAAATAAAATAATTAAAAAAATTGCTATCATCTCAGGATTTGGTTTGAAAAACCCTAATTATATAAAATTGGCTAAAAAAGATGATTTGGACATGATAATTTCTGGAGATTTAACACAAGAAACTGCAATTATGGCAATAAATTTAGATTTGGTGCTGATTGACTTAGGTCATCACAATAGTGAGGTTCCTGGTCTGGAGTATTTAAAAAACATTATTGGCAAATTAGATATTAGTTGTGAAATAATTAATAAAGTACCTGTGGTGAGTGAAAGAAATGAACATTGATGAAATACAAAAAATGGAAGATAAAAGAGTGCCGAAAGGAAAAATAGACCTTATTGGCTGTGGAAGATTAGGTTTGAGAATAGCCATTAATTTAATGCAAGTACACAGAGGAGGACCAAAAGTTATCTCTGCATTTGACGGACAAAAAATCTCAGGAGGAGATGTGATATTCACACTTCTTGGAGCAGAAGTCGGAGAGGCCAAACCTGATTTCATAAAAAGATTATGTACTCATGATGAAGATTTTAGAAAAATTGAAAGTCATACCGAAGACATTACTGAAGAAAATATTGATTTAATTGATGGTGATGTGGTAATTATAGTTATTGCCGGTGGAAATACTATATCAACTGCAGCAGAAATTATAAAACATGCACATAAAAGAGGTGCAAAAACTATTGGAACAGCAGGAATATTCGGTTTTGGTAATGAGGATATTGAAATTAAAGATATCTCCGAATATGATAACAATAATCCTGCCATTGAAGAATTAAGAGCACAGGGAATTACTGAAAATCATTTAATATTAACAACACATAAATTAATTAGAGATTTAGAACCTGTAACACCATATACTTTAGATGAAATCGCAAAAATCATAACAATGAATGCATTAAAACTATTGAAGGAACAGTATGATTAAAATAGCTACTGCAGAGTGTTTTACTCATGGGAAAATAGGTCTGGAACTGCATGCGCTTGCTCAAAATTATGACGGTAATTTTGGAAGTGAATATATCAAAAAACCTGAAGAATATGGGAATTTTGATTATAATCAATTAAGTGTTACATGCAGTTTATTTATCCCAACAATTGATGCTGTAAAAGATATATTAAATGTGGAAAATCCTCCAAAACCAGATTATCTTATTAAAGGCATTAAAGTTTATGATGAGTCTGGAGATAAAAAAGCAAGTAAAATTATGGCCAAAGCAGTTATGAATCTTACTAATTGCGATATTGCAATTGGAACAACAGCAGGAATAGGCCATGGTGCCATTACAATCATCACCAATGAATATGAAATAACAACAATTACTGATGTTTATAGTGATTTAAGAGCGAATAACAGTGAAGAATTATTTCAAAGATCACAATCAGGCATTAAAAAAACATTGGAAATAATATTGCTCATTTTAAATAAAAATTTTGAAAAAATAAACTCTTTAAAAAATATTGAGATTATAAAAAAATAGATTTTAATAAGCCTTAGGGGGGATTCGAACCCCCGACTTCTACCTTACCAAGGTAGCGCTCTACCAGCTGAGCCACTAAGGCATAATCGAGAATATTAAAAAAAAATTTTTAAAAATACAGTGCAGGGGAAGGGATTCGAACCCTCGAAGGCCTACACCAGAGGATCTTAAGTCCTCCCCCTTTGGCCGCTCGGGCACCCCTGCATACAATATAATATTTTATATTTATGATATATAAATGTTTGGTTTAGACATTAGATATATCATTATTTACAATAACTATTAACAAAAATACTATTTAAATATTATGAAAATTAAATATAGAAATAGTTATATGAAATTATTTTAAAAAAATAATTAAATCGTGGTGCAGCACATTGATGATTATAGATATGGAAGAATGTGGAATATGCGAAGATTGTATTGATGTCTGTATGGAAGAAGCAATAACAAAAAGAGCATATAAAGTAATTATTGACCCGGACAAATGTGATTCCTGTGGTGAATGCGTTGATGTTTGTCCTGTCGGTGCTATTTATGAAGAATGATCATATATGAAAAGAAGATTTACATTAGTGGATTATGCGATTATAATTTTAGTAATATGTGCAGTTGTTTTTGCATTTATCCATATTTCCTCAAATAATGATACAGTCAATGAAAAGACATCATATGACTCATCAACATTAAATAAAATTAATGAAAAATATTTGAGTTATTATAGACAAGGATATATCGTTAATACAACCGTCCATGGATATAATGCCAGCAATGGTGAACAAGTTACATTATCAGGAAATATTAAATGGTTAGATGATGATAAGGGAAGTAATGTGAAAGCTCTGGTAAACTCAAATGGCCAGGACTATATTGTAGGACTTTACAATCATGTTCCTAATGCAGATGTTTATATTAACAGTATGACATTGGAAATAAATGGAGATAAATATCATAATTTAACTGATATCAAAATAAAACCTAAAAACATTACATCAGTTAATGATTTGGTTTCAGGCATTTCAAACGATACAACATATGAACTTTCAACAACAATAACTATAGATTCACTTGAAAGCAATAAAGTCCAAGAAATTACAAATATATTATTCCAAAATGACGGAAGAATATCTGTTAAAGGCTCAAATACCAATGATCAGTTAAACATTGTAAGAGCAACCAGTAGTGAATTAACACAAATGAATAATATTTTTGGTAATTTTAATGGAATTACCAATGAAATAACAATTAGAATTTATAACTGCAGTGATAATGACATCAACAGCATTAAAAATAATTTTGATGTCACCAATATCCAAAAACTTTAAGTTGTGTGATTTATGAGTTTCATTTATTCAAAATTAACATCTCTTTTAAATATAATAAATGATGAATTTCATAAATCCTTTTTATTTACAACTATTTTTTCCATTATTGGATTTCTAGAAGACCAATGGGTTAACAGCTTTTTTAAAAAGTTTTATCCCAACGAAAATTTTTTAGGCTTCTTAAAAAAGAGTCAAATATTGAAAAATTATATTTTTAATCCATTAATTGTTTTGGTTGTTTTTGCTGCATTTTTAGCCCTGTCATTAACTCCAGTATCTGCCAGTTTAACTCAAACTTTAATTATTGCATTTTTATTTTTCTTTATTGGTGCAGCAATTCTTCCCAGATTTTTTTTAAATGATATGAAAAATATTTTGGTTTTCAAAAGAAGAGACATATATTCAATCGGATTCTGTTTAGTTTTATTAAGTATTGGGTTTTTCTTTATCAGCATAGCTTCTGTTGGAGGAATTCCTATTTTAAAGCCATCAATTAGATATCTGTTAAAACCAGCATTTACCATGCCTGTATTTTTAATTATTCCTGGAACCTGTATTTTAGCCAGTGTTTATTTAAAAGATTTTCAAGACAAAATAATAACTCGCTCCCAGGTAAGATTCAGATTTCTTTTACTCCTCATTATAGATGTGATAATTTTATTAACATTAGGCTACAGGACACCACTACTTGCGGCATTACTATTGCTAATTATCATAGCATACTACGGAAATATTATAGCAGTATGGGAAGTTGTACTTGGAGGATTAATTGGTGTAGGTGCAATAATTGGAATTGGTTATTTCAGATCAATAAATGAATTAACGGTCAGCAGTGCAATAGATCCATTTTACACATTGAAAAGCAGAGCCGATTTTACATTGCATGTTCTGAATTTACTTGACATCATTGGCGGAAACTTTGGGGCGACACATGGCCAAATTCTTGCAAGTTCAATTCCTGGAAGTGAACTCGGACCTAGAATGATGGTCGGGAAATTAATTGCATGGAGAACAGAAGTAACAATTACACCAACATTAATAGGACAAATGGTGGCTGATTTTGGAAAAGTTGGCGTAGCTGTTGAAATGTGTCTTTTAGGATTTATTTTAGGAATAGGATTCAAGATAATGGAAAAAACCAAAGATTATTTTTACATTGGACTTTATAGTTTAATTCTAACTTATGCCATTTTAAGTGTTGAAACCGGAATTTTGGATATTCAGGTTTTATTCTATTTTGCAGTAGCCCTTTTTATTTACATCACAATAATTTTAAAATCTATTTTTAACTAGAAATTTTAAATATGCATGCTTTATTAGCTATTTAGATTACACCCCCCAATTAGTATTACAAATTAAAAAAAAGTTATGTTATCAGTATTACAAAAGTAATACTAAATCTAAAAAAATCGAATGAAAAGTATTACTTTAATAATCTTTATATAAGAAAAATAGTAAAAATCTAAACTATCAAGATATAAAAAAGACTAATTCATATTTAAATTGAATTTTAATCTCAAATACTTGATAAATATACAAAATTAGTAATACTTTTACACATTTTGAAAGTATTACTTTTTAGTAAAAGGAGGAAAAAATAAATGCACATACCGGATGGATTTATCCCATTTTGGCAATGTATAATCTATTATATCATATTAATAGTAGCACTGTACTTTGCTAGCAAATGGGCAAGAGAAAACCTTGATGAAAAACGCATTCCTCTCCTTGCAGTTCTTGCAGCAGGTATTTTTGCTATAATGTCTATGAACATACCAATTCCATTTGGAACAAGTGGACACATGGTTGGTGGAGCATTAGTAGCAATTATATTCTGTGCCCCTGAAGCAGCGATTCTCGTATTTACTGTCGTATTACTTATCCAAGCATTAGTCTTTGGAGATGGAGGAATTACTGTATTAGGAGCTAATGTATTGAACATGGCAATTATTGGAGGATGTACTGGACTATATACATTCAAAGCATTAAAAGACAAAATCGGAATTTACGCATCTGCAGGAATAGGTGCATGGTTAGCAACAGTACTTGCAGCATTAGCTTGTGCACTTGAAATGGCCGCTGCTGGAACTTTCCCATTAAGTGTTGGAGTTCCATCAATGGTGTTATACCACGTATTTATTGGAATAATTGAAGCAGTATTAACCGTTATTGTTATAATGGCTTTAAATAAATTCAGACCCGATCTTTTGGTTTGGAACAAAAATAAAATCGAAGGAGGAGAATAAAATGGATAACCGTGACAAAACATTAATAATAGTTGCAATAGTTATTTGTGTCATAATCTGTTGTCTAGCTCCTTTCATTGCATCAGGAAATCCTGATGGATTAGAAAAATCTGCAGAAGATGCTAATGTATCTGAAGAGAAAGCAACTGTAGCAGTTGAACCCCCATTCCCAGATTACACATTTGAACCCCTCGAATCCCTTGGTGAAGTAGGCGTGCTTATTTTAGGTGTGCTGCTGACTCTTATATGTGGATGGGGTGTTGCTGAAATTGTAAAAAGAAGAAGTTAAATTTTAACTTCTATCTTTTTATATTATTTTTGATATATTAATTATTACATTAATAATAAAATTTTTTAGAGAAATATTATGGCTGATATTACAAAAGCACTAAATTTGGATGAACTTGCATCAAAGGAGAGTCCAATCCATAATCTGGATGGGAGAATCAAATTAATATCTACAGTATTCATCATTGTAGTTGCCGCTTTTTCAAATAACATATTTATACCAATTATTTTAGAGATATTCTTATTGATCGTTCTTAAAATAGCTAAGTTATCATATGCAGATTCATTTAAAAGATTGGCATTATTACTTCCTTTTGGAGGAGCAATAATAATCTTTCAACCATTCATACATCCAGGAAATGTTTTATGGTCATATTCATGGATTACAATAACAGATACTGGGTTGAATTGGGCAATATTACTGATTACCAGAATGATTACTTCACTGACCGCAATTGTAATATTATCTTCTACAAGTCCTATGCAGCAAATTGTTGCTTCATTTAGAAGATTGAAGATGCCGAAAGACCTTGCCATGATTTTAAGTATAATGGTCAGATTTTTATTTGTATTTATTGATGAACTTGCAGCAATTAGAAAATCACAAAAATCAAGGAACTTCCATATCCATTCCAAACTGACACCCTACAAATGGAGAGTTAAACAGGTCGGATATGCTGTTGCCATGATGTTTGTAAAATCTTATGAACAGGGAGAGCGAGTTTATAAAAGTATGATTAGCCGTGGATTTTCAGATGAATCTGATTTATTTAATGAAAAGACTTCACTTGAAAAATCAGATTATATATACATTATCACAATAATAATATTGGTTGTAATTTTAGAAATAATTTTAATTAAATATTCAGCTAATTTAGGATACTTTGGACAAAACTTATCTATAAATTAATGAGGGGAATTAAATGAGTGAAATACATCTATCAATAAAGAATTTAAACTATACATACCCTGATGGAACCCATGCATTGAAAAACGTGAACATGGAAATTTTAAAAGGACAAAAAGTTGCAATAATGGGACCGAATGGTGCTGGAAAATCAACATTATTTTCTCATTTAAATGGATTGACAGAACCGACATCAGGACATATCGAGCTAGATGGAAAAGTAATGAAATATGATAAAAAAACACTTTTGGAAGTTAGACAGAAAGTAGGAATCGTATTTCAAGACCCTAATGACCAGTTATTCGCACCAACTGTAAAAGAGGATGTTGCATTCGGGCCAATGAATTTAGGTTTAAGTTACGAAGAAGTGGAAAAACGTGTTAATGAAGCCTTAGAATTAGTTGGAATGGAAAAATTCAGAGATAAAACACCACACCATCTAAGCGGAGGTCAGCAGAAAAGAGTAGCTATTGCTGGAATAGTAGCTATGAGGCCTGAAATAATGATACTTGATGAACCAACAGCAGGATTGGATCCTGAAGGTGTTGATAAAGTATTGGACATTTTAAACGACTTAAATAAAGAAGGAATGAGTATTGTAATATCATCCCACGACATAGAAATGGTAAACGGTTTTGCGGAAAAAATCTTTGTCTTGAATGAAGGAGAAATCCTTGCAAGCGGAGACAAACATGATATATTTTCCAATAAAGAATTATTAAAGACCGCTCACTTGAAAGCTCCAATAACAACTGAAATATTATATCGACTAAAAGAAAAAGGATACGATGTTGATACAACAAAAATTACTATAGATGAAGTTGTTGAAGAGATAACAAGAACAAAATAATTAATCTTTAATTTTCATTTTTTAAATCTGTTTTTTAGTTTTATTATAAAATCAAATTCCTCTTCAAGTTCAGGATGATTTCCATAACCACAATTAGGACAGTGAACCTGACTGCAATTATCAAATTTTCCACATTGCACACATCCACGATTTTCTAACTTATTTTCATCAAATTCGAAGCCACACATCCTACATTTCATAGATAACGCCTTAAAATAAAAAAAAGAAAAAATTGAAGCTATTCCACTTCAATATTTTTAGCTTCCTCTTTGCGAAGACATACATCATAGCCTTTTACACGCATTTCAATAGGATCTCCCAAAGTAGCTACTTTTTTAATTGTAATTTTAGCTCCTTTAACAAAGCCCATTCCCAATAAATGTCTTCTTAAATCAATGTCTCCGGTTTTATGATATTTAACAATAGTGACTGTTTCTCCCGGTTTTGCGTCTTTTAATGTTTTCATCATATCACCAAAATTCAATAATATTTAGGTATACTTAACTTTATACTTCGTATTATATAAATATTTAGTTATACCAAAAAATTTTAAAATAATTGGAAAATCAAATCATCAGTTAATGAAAACCCAATAATGTTCCAATGTTAAAAATCAGAAATGAAACAACATATGCTGTTGTAATAGTAATGGCACACATAATTAATGGCCACTTATTACTGTTAGTTTCCTGCCTGATTGCACCAATAGTTGCAATACATGGGGTATACAATAGAGTAAATGCCATGAATGAAAATGCAGATAAGGGAGTGAAAAGATCATGTAAAAATGGACTCATTCCATTCTCATCAATTTCTTCCATACCTGCAATAGTACCGAATGATGCCACAACTACTTCCTTAGCAGCCAAACCAGAGAGGATTGCCACAGCCGCCTGCCAGGTTCCAAAACCTAATGGAGTGAAAATCGGAGCGATTGCATTTCCAATCATGCCCAAATAACTATCACCAGATCCGTATTTTACACCCAGTAATAAAACTCCTTTTAATGAAGGTAACTTATATGTTGGAAGTTCCATGACAAATGGAGAGGACATTCCTTTAAATATTGTTCGTTTAAAAATAGCGGCTACAATGAGTGCAACCACAATACCCAAACCATACATTAAAAGCATTATAATTCCTTTATGTTGAGAAAAGAATGCTGCAGTAAAAATAGCATAAATCGGCAACCTTGCAGTACATGACATGAATGGAACAAGCATCATTGCAAGTATACGATCAGATTCACTTTCCAAAGTTCTGGTTGCCATAACCGCAGGCACACCACAACCAAATCCTAAAATCATAGGAATAAATGCTTTACCATGAAGCCCAACAACTTTATGCATTACAATATCAACTGTAAATGCTGCTCTTGCA
>ONIK01000046.1 GCA_900317865.1 uncultured Methanobrevibacter sp.
CGGTAAAACTATTATGTTTATCCATAATAACGGTCTAAAAGCTGGTGAATATAATATTTCAGCAACTTATGAAGGAAATGAATATTACAACTCATCAAGCAGTAATGATTCATTCGTAATTTCAAAAATTTCATATGAACCTAATATTACTGTGGATGATAAAAAGGTAAGTGTTGAAGTTCCTGAAAGTGCTACAGGTAATATTACATTACTTATCGGTGAAGAGACATTAGTATCTCCAATTGAAGATGGAATTGCTGAATTCGAATTATCAAACATTCCTGCAGGAGATTATAATGCTACTGCAATGTATGGTGGTGACGACAACTATATCGGATTTGAAAAAGTAGTTCCGGTCAGTATTGAAAGTGAAATGCAGGTTGAT
This sequence comes from uncultured Methanobrevibacter sp., assembly GCA_900317865.1. Classification (GTDB taxonomy): domain Archaea; phylum Methanobacteriota; class Methanobacteria; order Methanobacteriales; family Methanobacteriaceae; genus Methanocatella. The sequence continues at coordinate 386 of ONIK01000046.1, forward strand.
TATGATAATTTAACCAAGTATTATCATGGTCCTGAGAAATTTGCAGTAAATGTTACAGACGGTAAGGGTAATCCGATTGCAAATCAGTCTGTTCAAATTACTATTAATGGTATAACATACAATAAAACTACTGATGAAAACGGAACCGCTGTTTTAGCCATTAATTTAAATTCCGGAGAATATGATACCACTATTGTTGTAAATAATTCTACATTTAATGCGCTAGTTACTGTTTTATCAACTATTAATGCAACAGATCTTGAAAAAGTTGTTTTAAGTGACAGGCAATTCTATGCTACATTTTTAGATAGTGAAGGAAATTACCTTAAAAACGGAACTGCAGTCAAATTCAATATTCATGGTGTTGAATACACACGTTATGTTTCAGGTGATAAAGGTTTGGCTAAATTGAATATTAATTTGATACAGGGAGATTATGTTATCACTTCAATCAATTTGGTTACCGGCGATATGCTTTCTAACAATATTTCAGTTATTCCAAGAATCATTGAAAACTATGATATAACTAAATACTTCAGAAATGGAACTGTTTTCTCTGTTAAAATCATAGATGATGATTGTAAAGTTGCTGGAGCAGGAATTGCAGTTACATATAACATCCATGGAGTATTCTACACACGTTATACTGATAGTGATGGTATTGCTAGATTAAATATTACTTTAGAACCTGGTGAATATATTATTACCAGTGAATGTAAAGGTTGTATGGTGTCAAATAAGGTTACTGTTCTTCCGGTTTTAATAGCAGATGATGTTACAATGAAATATGGGGATGGAACCAAATTTACAGCTAAATTATTGGATGGTCGAGGTAATGCATTCCCTAATCAGAAATTAAACTTCAATGCTTTTGGAGTATTGAATGAAGCTATAACTGATTCAAATGGTATTGCTCGTATTCCTATTACATTACAGCCTGGTGAATATTTAATGACCTCTACCTATGGAGGTAATGGTGCACTAGCAGTAAATAAAATAACAATTACTAGTTGAGATTAACTCTCAACTCTTTTTTTCTTTTTTAAAAATCATTAAAGATATCCAAATCAACTTCTTTTTGAGTATTTTCATAAAAATAAGCTAAATCACGGCCATGTACAAAGATATGGTTTACAGTTATGGCAACACTCATTTCATAGTTTTTATTTACTTTTCCCCAGCTAATCAATGGCTGAATTTCATGTCCGTTAACTTCACATGATGTAATAGTGTCAAAATCAACCCAAGGGATGCATGAAAAGTTGGCGATGTTAGTCAAGTCTCTTTGGGTCATTTCCAAATTAAATCTTTCTTTTTTACCGGTCAATATATCAGATTCCAATTCCTGAACATGGTCATGCCATTTTAGAATATTTTTGGGAGGTTCTACTCTCATTTCCTTGTATATTTCAGAATCTTTAGTCATTATTGGAGTAACTCCATCCAAGTAATCATATTCAATAGCTTCCCCATCAAGAATTCTTTTTTTCAAGTTAGGAACAGAATTCACCCCATTAATCAGACAACCAAGGCTTAAAATGAAAAATGAGTAATTATTTTCTTTAGCGTATTTCCATAGGTTTTCGACATTTATTCGTGCAGACATGCTGTATCTTGCAGTTTTGAAGTTAATAAATGGGTTATTTTTTAAGTCAAAATCAATTTTTTTCATAATAATACCTTAATATATTTATATATTTATTAATATATTAAATATTGTTAAATAATTTAATTATAGGTTTTGTTAAAATGAAAGTAGTGATTGTCGGTGGAGGAGCTGGAGGAATATCAACAGCTTCCAATATCCGTAAAATTGACAAAGATTGTGAAATTGTTGTTCTGACAAGAGATGATAAGGTTGCATACTCACCATGTGCTATTCCTTATGTTTTGTCTGGAACAATCAAGTCTTTTGATGATATTGTAATGAGAACTCCTGAGGATTATAAATCTAAAGATATTGATGTTATCACTGAAGTGGAAGTTACTGCTGTTGACAGTGATAAAAAAACTGTAACTTACGAATCTAAATCTAAATCCAAAACCATTACTTATGATAAATTGGTATTGGCTACTGGTGGTAAACCATTTGTACCTCCAATGGAAGGGGTGGATTTGGATGGTGTTTATCAAATCAGAAATATTGAAGATGGTAAAAAAGTTCAAAAAGCAATGGAAACTGCTAAAAGTGCTATTGTAACTGGTGCCGGTTTAATAGGTATTGAAATTGCTTATGCACTAATGAAACAAGGATTGAATGTTACATTAAGTGAAATGCTGCCTCAAATTGTACCAAGGTCACTTGATAAGGATATGTCTGATATTTTAGTTAAATACCTTGAAATGGAGGGTATTAATGTTGTTTTAGGCAAACCAATTACTAAATTGATTGGTGATGGAAAAGTGGAAAAGGCATGTTTCGGTGATGAAGAACTTATTGATGCAGATATGGTTATTCTGGCTACAGGTGTTAGGGCAGAACTTGAGTTGGCCAGGATGGCAGGCTGTGACATTGGAAGATGGGCTATTCTTGTAAATGATAGGATGGAAACTTCAGTAGAAGACATATATGCTGTTGGAGACTGTGTAGAATCAAAAGATTTAATTTTAGGATCAAATACTATCAGTCAATTAGGTACAACTGCTGTTCGTGAATCAAAAACCTTGGCCCGTACAATATGTAATAAAAAATCCAAATTTAATCCAGTTTTAAATTCAATGGTCTCTAAAGTAGGAAAACTTGAATTTGGTGCAGTGGGATATACCACTAGTTTTGCTCAGCAAAATAGAATTAGGCCTGTTGTTCAAAAAGTTGAAGCACTTACCAGAGCTCGTTATTACCCTAATGCAAAACCTATGGATATTAAAGTTATTTGTGATGGAAATGGAACTATTATTGGTTGTCAAATCATAGCTGAAGAAAGAGTTGCTGAAAGAATTGATACAATGACTTTGGCTATTACTGAAGGTTTAACTTGCTTTGATTTGTCTAATATGGAATTTGCTTATGCACCACCTGTATCAATGGTTACAGATCCACTAATACTTGCTGTTGAAGAAGTCAGTAAAAAATTTAATTAAATGGAGAAGATATTTATGGTAGAAAATCCACATCACGGTCATGGACACGGTCATGGAGCTCAAATGACTCCGGAACAACAAAAACAAATGATTGAACAGGAAATAAAATTATCAAGGAACTTAGGTCAGATTAAATATAAAATAGCTGTTATGAGTGGAAAAGGTGGAGTAGGAAAATCTACTGTTGCAGCTAACCTTGCAGAAACTTTCCAGAAGTTAGGATTCTCAACAGGTATTTTAGATGCAGATATTCACGGACCTAACATTCCGAAAATGCTGGGTCTGGAAGGTCAGGACTTATATGTTAATGAAGATCATTTTATGATTCCTGTTGAAGCTGAAAGCGGATTAAAAGTAATGTCAATGGCATTTATGATTGACAGCATTGACACTCCAATTATTTGGAGAGGACCTCAAAAATCAGGTTCAATTAAACAGTTAATCGCTGATGTAGCATGGGGACCTCTTGATGTATTAATTATCGATAACCCTCCGGGAACTGGAGATGAACCATTAACCGTTTTACAGACAATTCCAAATCTTGATGCTGTAATTATGGTAACAACACCTAATGTAGTGTCTCAGGAAGATGTTTTAAAATGTGTAAAGATGGTTAACATGTTGAATGTGGAAAATATTGGTCTTGTTGAAAACATGGCATATTATATTTGTCCACATTGTGGTGAAAAATTAAATATTTTCGGTGAAGGGGATGGTGAAGCATTTTCTGAAGAAATGGAAATCGAATATCTTGGAGATTTACCGTTAACCGAAAAAGTAAGTGATTCACCAAATCAGGATGGTGTTGTATCAACTATTGATCCTGACAGTGAAGTGTCAAAAAGCTTTGAAGAATTTGTTGGAAAAATTAAAGATAGTTTTTTCAAAGATGAGTAATGTAGCTAACGCTGGCTATGTTGATTAGATATCCTAAAAAATTAGGATCATCTATTTTTTCTATTTTTTTAATTGTATAATCCTTATTTTCATCCATTTCATTTAATCTGTAATATTCCATTCCACGTTCATATTCAACTAAATCAGTAAAAATAGGGATTACATATTGGCCGTCATTTGCATAGGGAATGGTTAATGGTTTATTATTTTCACTAGACACTATAAATGTATTTTTGCTTAAATAGTCTTTAATTTCAATGTCTGTTTTTTCAATCATTTCATGGTTTTCGTTTTCCCCATGAAGATAGCTCATATTAATTAATTGCTTAAGTTCCGGGTGTTTGATGTCTTTAATTCTCATTGTTAATAGTTTTAATTTTATATTATATTAATTTTTAATCTTGCTTATTTTTACTTCAGTTTTTTTTTGAAATAATATGGTAAGGAATATCAATCAAAAAGATTAGCATATTCTTCATATCCTTCTTTTTCCAAATCCTTTTTAGGAATGAATCTTAAAGCTGCTGAATTAATGCAGTATCTTTTAGACCCGTTTGGTCCATCATTAAACTCATGGCCTAAATGTGAATTTGAAATTTTACTTCTCACTTCTGTTCTCACCATTCCATAGGAAAAATCTCTGTGCTTGATTATCGCATCATCGTTAACTGGTTTTGAAAATGCTGGCCATCCACATCCTGAGTCAAATTTGTCTTTTGAAGTAAAGAGAACTTCACCATTTACAACATCTACATATATACCTTCTTCAAAAAAATTATCATATTTGCCACTGAAAGGAAGTTCCGTTAATGCAAGCTGTGTTATTTGATACTCTTGGGTAGTTAGGTGGTCGAATTCTTCATCATTAATTTGATTTAAATCAACATGACAGTAGCCCTGCGGGTTTTTCTCCAGATATTTTTGATGATATTCTTCGGCTGAGTAAAAACCGAAAATCTCATGTGCTTCGACAACAATCTTTTTATTCGATTCTTTTTGTTTTCTGTTTAAAAACTTCACAACAGTACTTCTCTGTGACGGCTCCTGCCAGTAGATTCCAGTTTTATATTGAGTTCCAACATCATTTCCCTGTTTATCAATGCTATATGGGTCAATTATTTTAAAGTATTCTTCTAAAATTTCCTCAAGAGAAATGATTTCTGGATTATATGTAACTTTAACGCATTCGCTATGCCCTGTTTTTCCAGTACAGACACTTTCATATGTTGGATCATGCGTTTTACCATTGGCATAGCCTACTTCGGTTTGATTAACTCCTTTAAGTCTTGAAATATATGCTTCAACACCCCAAAAGCAACCGCCTGATAAATAAATAACTTGCTGTGATTTATACATATTTTTAAATCTATTTTATTGTGGTATAAATAATTTTGTAATTAAAAAAGTATATATGATTTAATTAACTAAATTTTATATAGTTATTGGAGGAAAATTATGTTTTACTCAACAATTATGAAAATCGATTCAATTGACAGATTAAGAGATATCAGAGATGCATTACTTGTGGAACAAGGAATTAATCCAACTCGTCAGGGAGAACAAGCTATTAAAGTCGTCGTTGAACGAATTGATGAAATTCAAGCTACATTAGACAAATCTGCTTCTAGAAATAAGTGATTTTTGTGATTAAATTAGTAACTAATCGTAGACGTTTGCTTAGAAAAAGAATGTATAAAGGGCCTCATCAAAGGAATAGGCAGGAATATTATCGTGAAAATAAAAATTTTAAAAAGCCTTTCCAGGAGGAATATACTAATAAAGAAAGAATCCATACTAAACGCAGACCTAAAAGAGAGGTTATGTCTGGATTTAAAATGTCATATAGATATAAGTATTATAATCAGGAAAATCAGGAAGAAGAGGAAGAGGAGTCATAACTCTCTAATTTCTTCTTTTGTAATTATTTTGTTTTTAGAATGAATATCCAAAATAAGACCTGAAAACTCATCATCATTTTTTGAAAGTTCCTTGAATAAGTCAATGGATACTTCACAAGGTTTATAATCAGCTAATTCTAAATATTCAAAACCTTTGTTATAATTTTCCATATCTGAAAATACAATTATTTTAAAATCATCTAATCTTCCCATTACGAGAAAGTCTTTTTCGTGATCTTCACCTAATGTTGGGCATATGAAATTCATATTTCACCCTCAGGATTCATTCTAAAGTTCTGGGAGTGTGGATTTATAACTATCCCTTTAAAGTTTTCATCATCATCAGCCAATTTTTTAATATCTTCTGGAGATATAATTTTTTGTGATAATTCATCAAGGAATAATTTGGATAATTTTTCACTGCCTTCATTGTATTCACATACATCTGTAAAAATAGGAATGACATATTCTTCTGTTTTTTCAGTTAATGTAAGTTTAACTGGGAAGTCCTTTTCATCAACTAATGTTAAATAGACTTCATCAGGATATGTTCTTTTAATATTAATTTTAACACCATCAAGCTCTGAAGCTGATTCTTTTTTAACCTTTTTTAGGATTTTAATATATAAATTAATAAAATCTTTTAATTGGCTTTTACAACCGCCTTCAGAGGTTTTTTGATAGTATTTGTAATCTTTCAGTTGCATATCTATTCGTCACAGCAGTCATGTACGGTTTCAGCAAAAACTACAAATCCGTTTTCTGGTGCATTGATTGCAAGACCTAAGAAATCATCATCTTCTGTGTAAGCTGCAATAATTTCAGAACCTTTTCCATTGTCAAGTTCAAACTCGCCGCTGCCTTGTTCTTCTTTGAAGAATTCAATAGCTTTGTTTGCTTCTTCTTCGCTGGTGTAGACTGGTATGAAAAAGCTTTCATCATCTTCTTCTTCACCAATAAGTAAAGCTACAATTTCAGTTTCATCTTCAACATTGTTTAAAATCATATATAAATCTGCATTGAATACCGCATGGTCTATTTCATGAGCAAGTTCGCCTAATTCTTCTTCAGATGCACCATTATCTTCAAGTTCAATGTATTTTTCAGTTAATTCTTTTAAATTTTCCATTTTTTCACCTTGGATTAATCATAAAAATAAGTATTTTTTAAACAAATAAGCATTCTCTTCCTAAACACCACTAAAGGAATACAAACGAATGCTTATCATTAACCATCACCATTGTTCATATTATAAAAAATAGTATGTAAAATATGAACGATAATATATTACTATTTTAAAGTATATAAATCTTTAGGAATTCCACTTATTATATATACAAGTTATTAATATATTATTACTTGATGAAAAAGATTATTTTATTCCTATTCATATTTCTTCTTATCGGAAGTGTATGGGCAGGGGATTTTTCTAATGTAACTGTAAAAGGTGTTGATTTCGAAATTCCTCAGCAGTATGCTCATGGAACAAATGAGAAAAATAAATATGTTTATCAGGATTTAAGGACATTTGCTATTTTATGTGTGGATGATTATATTGTTAGTAATTACGGCGGATATTATGGTATCAGTGATTCTAATGAATATCTGACAATTGGTGATCGTCCGGCAATGTTATTAACCATGTACAATAAGTACATTAGTAAAAATGTTTCTTATTTGTATTTCCCCGTTAATCAATCGATTTTTTGCATTTGTTTTCAGGGAAATAATGTGGATGGAAATATTTCTCATATAGTCGAGTCTGCTCCTGAAAGTGGAATGACTTCTGATGCATTTTACGGTATATTAAAAGAAGCATATGATGAACACCAAAATAGAAGGTACCAGGATACTTTAACCAAGGATTATTCTGATTACAAAGATAATCAACATGATAATTCAAGAAATGATAGATTGATTCAATGGTATTTACTTACTCGCGGAGGCCGAAGATGATTTGTCCAAAATGTCATGAAATTTATGATGATGGAAGTGTATACTGTGTGGACTGCGGAACACGTCTTGTGAAGGAAAAAGTTAAAGATGCTCAAGGCAATCCAATCGAAAGATTTTCCACACGCGTTAAAACTTCAAAACCTAAAAATGAAACAGATAAAAAAACAAAATATGAGGAATCATCCCCTCATGATAATAAAATAGATATATTAATATTGCAAAATAAAGAACTTATTAAACAAAATAACCGGATAATTGAGCTTTTGGAGAAGCTTACTCGCTGAAATTACTTTCAATAGCTTTAATCATATTATAAATAACTTTGTTTGTACTTACATCAACACCATATTTCTCTCCAAGTTCTATTACCTTTCCGTTTAATGTATCTATTTCCGTTTTTATTTTTCTTTTAATGTCCTGGTGTGTTGATGAAAAATGATTATAAGTATCAGGAACAAGTTTTTTATAGAAAATTTCCTTGTATTCATCTGCGCTGTTCCATAATGTTGAATATGGGGAAGCTTTTATCACATCAAATGTCTCATCAATGATATTGTCCATTATTTCTTTTGAATATTTATTTTCTGTTAATTTTCCATAAGTAACATCCAAAATGGCACCTAATGCATTTAATGCACAGTTGTAAAGCATTTTTGCCCATAAATACTTATCTAGATTATAAGTTAATTCACATTTGATTCCGGAAGAAGTAATCCTGTCAGCTATTATCTGCAGGTGGCCAATGTTTTCTCCCTGTAGGGAACCTAAAAGTAATGGTTCTGTGTAAACGGTAATTTCGCTGATGTTTCTTTCAGGTCTTTTAAAACCTGTAATTATACGGGCGCAATATACTTCATTAGTTTTAAAGTATTTTAAATATGCTTCATCATTTCCAAAACCGTTCTGTACTATTAATATTGTAAAGTTTTCTTTTAGAATATCTCTGTGCTCATTAAGTTTTGAACTGATTTCTTTATTTGCTGTAGTTTTTGATGCTACAAGTACATAGTCAAAGGTTTTTTTAGGAATTTCACTATAGCTTTCATATACATTAAATTCCTGTGGTTCGAATGAGTAGTTTGTAAATAAACCTGTTCTTTTAATTCCACCTTCTTTCATTTTACTTGCAGTCTGTTTGCTGGCTAAAAAAGAAATATTTTCGCCCTGTGACAGGAGAGAACTGCCAAGTCCAATGCCTACAGAACCGGAACCGATAATTAATATATTCATATATTTTTATTTGATTTTTTATTCATAAAAATTTTTTTCTATTGAAAACTTACACTTGAAATGCACCTTTATTCCTGATTAAATTTGGTCGTTCTGTAAAAAAAGGCTTAAAAAGTGTTATTAAATATTATATTCGATAAGATTTTTAAACGTATATTTCTATTGTAAAAAAAGTAAAAATTATAATATAAGTTTAATCACTTACATCATAATCGTCTATTATTATAAAATTAAATTCAGGATATTTTTCTTTAAGTTTTGAATGAATTTCTTCTTTTATTTTATCTCTATTTGCATCAAAATCAACAATAATATCAAAACTAACTAATTTCAAATCTTCATAGACATAAAAACCATGGACTTGCAGTACTTCATCATAGTGGGATATAATTTCTTCTAAATCCTGTCTGATATAGTCGTATTTATCATTTCTTGCATAAATTCCCACTGTTAGTGGAATTGAAAATTCTTCATATATTTTATAAGTTATTGTACGGGTTAATGTATGAATATCGCTGGCAGTTAAATCATCGTCAACTTCAACATGTACAGACCCCTGCATATTTTCAGGACCATAACTATGAAGATTCAAATCATATGCTCCATAAATACCGTCAATTTCCTCAATTGATTTTTTTATTTGTAAGGATAACTCAGAGTCAATTCTTGATCCAAGCAGTGTGTCTGCAGTTTCTCTTATCATGTCAATACTTGCTTTAATAATTACTATTGATATGATAACACCTAAAATTCCCTCTAAACTTATGTTGAAAAAAATGGATATGATAGCTGCAACCAGTGTGGAAAGTGATAATATTGCATCAAACAATGCATCACTTCCGGATGCAACAAGTGATTGTGAATTAATTTTTTCACCAACACCTTTCACATAGCGGCCCAATAATATTTTAACAACAACTGCTACGGCAATGATAACTAAAGATACAGTAGTATATGATGTTACGTCGGGGTTAAAAATTTTCGGCCAGGATTCAAGCAGTGCAGTTACACCTGCCCATAATACGATAACTGCAATTATTATTGATGAGAAGTATTCAATCCTACCATAACCATGAGGATGATTTTTATCAGGAGCTTTACCTGCTAATTTAGCACCAATAATTGTTATTATGGAAGATAATGCATCAGTCAGATTGTTTACAGCATCCAATGTAATAGCTATTGAATTTACTAGAATTCCTATTGTAGCTTTAAATGCAACTAGAATTAAGTTTACAACAATTCCTATAATGCTTGTTTTAATGATTTTGCTTTGTCTGTCCATAAATTTAATTTGGATTTTAAATAATATAAAAATAGTTAATGTGAAGAAAAATCATTTTTTAAACTCACCCATATAGTTCATATCTTCTCCTTTCTTTGCTCTGATGTAATATTCTGCAGTTTCATATAATGAATAATTATTTTAATTATGGAGTATAGAAATTTATCTAATAGGATGTGTTAATTTGTCAGTTAATTGGAAAATCTGCGATAATTGTAATCATAAGGTAAATATTGTAGCTAAAAAATGTCCTTATTGTAATAATGATTCATTTAAAATATTAAATAAAAATGATGTTTCCATTAAAGATGAAATTAGCGAATTATATGAATATTGTAATTTAATTGATAATCGCGGAGTTTATAATGAAAATATCACGCCGATTCTTGCTGAATTCAAATCTGAAGGTGGTATTGTTAAAGATAAGGTTCAAATTGAACTGGCTAACTTTTTAACGTTCATATGTGTTGAAGGCGAATCTTTTTCCATTAGTGATGTGGCTTTCATTAAAGAGACTTTGGGTTTTGATTATTCATATGATGAATTATATCAAATATTAACTGATAATTTGCATGATAACGTTAATTTTCTTCCTTTTTCATTTAAATTATTATATGAAAATGACCTCTTTCACAAAGATTTTCTTGAAAAAAAGAATTTAAAAGGTTATACTTCCAGATTATATGAAATCTATATTGATTTGGGTGAAAGCTATATCAAATCTTCAGAATCAGGTTCTAAACATCAAATTGCTTTCAAAAAATTCATGGAAGAATTGGTGGCTGAGTTCGTTGATTTTAAAAATGGATATGCTGATGGCAGTTATGACAGTCCGAAGTTAAATGATGTGACTCTTGAAGATATTGATGATTCAAAATGGAATATCCAAGGAATGAGTGATGAAGATTTGGAATTTTATAAAGAATTATCTGAAAAAAGGCCTGATGAAGTAGCTGACATGCTATTGTCTAGTGGAGATGATATTAAGATTAATAAAAAATCCATACCTGAAGAAGATTCCTCTGAAGAGCTTTCATCTGAAGAAAATGAAGAAACTCTGGATGATGTGCTTGAAGAGCTGAACAAATTGGTTGGTCTTGAAGTTGTTAAAAAAGAAGTAAATTCTCTTGTAAATTTAATTCAGATTAGAAAAATTAGGCAGGAACGTGGAATGAAACAGCCTCCAATGTCTCTCCATTTAGTATTTTCAGGTAATCCAGGTACAGGTAAAACAACCGTTGCAAGATTACTTTCTAAAATTTATGCAAAACTAGGAATTCTGTCAAAAGGTCATTTAGTTGAAACTGACAGAAGTGGCCTGGTTGGAGGTTATCTTGGACAAACTGCAATCAAAACCCAGGAAGTCATTCAAAATGCAATGGGAGGAATTTTATTCATTGATGAGGCATATACATTATCTCCAAAAAATCAGGAGGATTCATATGGTCAGGAAGCTATTGATACAATTCTGAAAGCTATGGAGGATCATCGAGATGATTTGATTGTTATTGTTGCAGGTTATCCGGAGCTTATGGAGAAGTTTATACATTCAAATCCTGGTTTGGAATCCAGATTTAATAAATATATCTTCTTTGAGGATTATAATCCTGAGGAATTGTATGGAATATTCATCAGCATGTGTGAAAATTCCAGTTTAAAACTAGATTCAAAGGCCGATGATTATCTCAAAGGATTATGTGAGGATATTTACAATACCCGTGGAGATAATTTTGCAAATGCCAGACAGATTAGAAATATCTTTGAAAATGTATTGACTGCTCAAGCCAATAGATTGTCTGGTGATGAAGATATTACAGATGATGAGTTAATGACTATTGTTTTAGAGGATTTTAAATTATCAAATTAAAATCACTATTTTTTTATAATATTATAATTAATATATTAATATTGGAGATGTATATTATGGTAGAATTGAAAGGTTCAAAAACTGAAGAAAACTTGCAAGCTGCTTTTGCAGGTGAGTCCCAAGCACATACAAAATACCAATACTTTGCTTTAAAAGCAAAAGAAGAAGGATATGTTCAAATACATGATATTTTCATGGAAACTTCTAAAAACGAAAGAGAACATGCTAAAATTTGGTATAAACTTTTACACGATGAAGAAATTCCAGACACCATTGCTAACCTAAATGCTGCTGCTGATGGTGAAAACGAAGAATGGACTTCAATGTATAAAGAATTTGCAGAAACTGCACGTGAAGAAGGTTTTGCTAAAATAGCATTCTTATTCGAAAAAGTTGGAGAAATTGAAAAAGGGCATGAAGAAAGATACAGAACTTTACTTGACACAGTTGAAAATGAAACTGTTTTTGCAAAAGAAGATGCTGTTGAATGGAAATGTGAAAATTGTGGATTTATTATGAAAGGTCCTAATGCACCTGAAAAATGTCCTGTTTG
>ONIK01000028.1 GCA_900317865.1 uncultured Methanobrevibacter sp.
CAATTAAAATGATAGAAAATATTTGGGGATAAAATGTCAATTGTCATTCTGCCACATAACCCCTTTAAAAAAAATGAACACAAATTTTTATAAAAATTATTAAATATTGTAAAAAAAATAATAAAATATAAGAAGCGTAATGCTTTTTGAATTTTTACTTTCCACTTGAAAAAAGTGGATATAACAAATTAAATGGAGGAAAAAATAATGGAGCCAAATAAAATATCTGGAATATTATCCGTAATTTTAGGATTATTTTTTATAATTTTCCCATTTTTTAGTACAGGGGTAGTATCCATACTTATTGGAATAAGTTTAATATTCTTTGGTATAGCATTAATATTAGCTGGATTTACAGCAGGTAATATTATAGTCGGAATTCTAGCTATATTATGTGGGTTTATATTCACATTTAACATTAATGCATTATCTTTCCTTTTTGGATTCCAATTCTATGTCATTGGTATTCTACTTGTTCTAGCAGGTATAGTTGGTCTTATTTCAGACACACAAATATCTAAAATTAGTTCAATATTGATTATAATTTTAGGTATAATAGCTTTTGCTCTTGGAGGATTATCACTTACAAACCCTCTTTATGTTGCAATTCTTATTGGTGTATCATTAATCATCGAAGGAATAGGCTTATATATGCTCGATTAGAAATTTAATAAGCAATCCTTTGATTGCTTTTATTTTTTATTTTTTAAAAATTTTATAGAATGTTTTTTTATTATATGAATTTAAAATCGCTTTTTTTAATTTAAAATAAATATAATTTTTGAAATTTTTTAAAAAAAAGGATTTTATGCAGGTTTCTTAAGAGTGGCAATAATAAAAAGAAAAAGAATAAGATTAAGATGATCTTATTCTGTTGTAAACAAACGCTGCAACTGTAATAATCACAAATGTGCCTATTATAATTACTGCATTTTCAATAACTTTAACCAAGAAACTTCCGACTGATTTCAAGAAGTCCAAAATTGCTTGAACTAATGCTATAATCTGATTGATTAAATCCATAAGGAAATTTATTAAGGCTAAAAGCAAGTTTAAAATTTGCTGTATAAGTGCAATAATTGCAGAGATAAGTGCCATAATGTAATTCAAAATAGACACAATTAATGCTATAAGCTGCTGAATAGCATGCAATATAATATCCAATAATTTTAAAAGCCCATCAAGTTCCTTCCATATCGAATCAAGCATATTTAAAAATTGTTGAAGGGCATCCATCATCGACTGAATTTCAGCCATAATGTTTTCAAACATCTTTGCCATTTCTTCCAGAGCATTGATAAACATTAAAAAGTCATTTATTAAAGTTTCAATAATAGGTTCCCAAGCATCAAATAGCATATCGGCAAGTAAAAGCAAAAGCGCATATAGTAATGTTTCATTTGTTTCATTATCGAATAGCCCGGTTATATTTGTAATGTTGGTTGCATTGGTAATGTTTGTTACATTTGTTATATTAGTTAAATTTTTAGTTTGATTATTGATTGATCTATATGATACGGTATATGCAAAATAATCCGATTCATTACCAGATACAGACTCTAAAACTTCAAAATTAAAAACAGCTTCAGTTTTATCATTTATTTTAACAACTGCATGATCACCCACACTTTCATGTGAGGCCGCAACCGCCTGACCGACCTTGGAACTGGAAGATCCCGTTTTTACAAAATCCGCCATTATTTGTCCAATCTGGCCCGAAGAATCCTGTCTGTAACATTCTATTACGGCTAGCTTCAGAGTATTTGAATTGCTGGCCTTTGATGTAGAGGCACGTTTGAATTCATCTCCCGTTTTTGCAGGAGGTTTTGAATAATCAAGAATAAATCCTCTATACCCATCACTAAATCTAATGTCATTTCCACTTCCCTGAGCTAAAATATAATTCTTTTTGGATTTATTGTGCGAATCGTTTTTATCAGGAGTAATATTCTTGTCAGGTGTTTTATTATCAATTGTTTTGCCATGATCTGATGAATTTTTATCAGCATGTGTAGTATTGTGTGCTACGACAATACCTATAAAACAAAAGGAAATTAATATGACAAGAATTAATGTAACCATTTTTTTGTTCATGTTATGCCTCTTATTATATAATTTATATTATTCGTATATATTAAGATTATGGCAATTTAAGATATACAAACACCAAACATTGTTCTGTAAGTCTATTTGATTATCATTTACATACTTTAAATTTTAAATAGTATTATCTAAAAATATATATTTGTAAAACAGTTAAGTATGTGATAAATATGAATTTACGTGAAATTATAATGGACTCTATTAAATTTCCTATTAGCGATACTCGAAAATTTTTAATATTTTGTGCTTTAATTATTATAATGAGCTTATCAACAGTTCTTCCATCATATGGCGTTAAAAATGACACTTTAACACTTGTTTTAAGCATTGTAACTTTAATCGTTACATTTGTAGTTTTAGGTTACTGTATTGATGTCATTAAAAGTGGAACTGATGGTGCTGATACACTTCCTGATTTTGATTATGTGAAACAATTTGTCCTCGGTATTAAAGCTTTGATTTTAGACATAATCTATTTCATCATACCTGCTGTCATTGTCATAATTATCGCTTCCGCAAGCGGACTGTTTTCCTCATTCACTGAAATCGTATATATCAGTATGGACGCTATAGCTAATGAAACAACCAATATGACTATGATATTAGCGGCAGTTCCCAAATCAACAATGAATACATTTACCAATGCATTGGGTATTACTATAATTGCTGCAATTATATTATTTATCATATTTTCATTTTTGTCATTTACAGCACTGGTCAGATTTGCAAAAACAGGAAGCGGAACCGAAGGTTTGAGATTCAGGGAAATACTAAGGGACATATCAAAAGTCGGTGTTATAAAAATTATAGTTACATTGATTGTAATTTATATAATTGCATTGATTTTTTCAGTTATCATCGGACTAATTGGTTTAATTCCATATGTCGGTGTTTTCATAGGCATTTTTGTTGGAATTCCATTTGTAATATTGTATTTATACAGAGCTATCGGTTTATTATATGCTGATGCATAATATTAAACCATTTTTTTCTTTTTACTTATTTTTTTGCAAAAATCGTTCTAATCCAATAAAGAAATATTATTCTTTTTTAAAAATCTTTTAAAATATAATTACAGGATTATCTTTTAAACTGTTCAACAGCAATTGAGTGTAATAGTTACGATTGACCGTGCCAAACATATTCAATTAAAAAAAAAGATTAAAGGATTAAATAGTACAATTTAATTTTTAATTGTAATTACAGTACTGTTTAATCCCAATACTCTTGAGTAATCAATTTTATCTGCAATTTTATTTAAAACACTAATATTATCAAATTCCAAATTATCCTTTTCAACTACAGGATTAAAATCAATCCCCGTGTCTTTAATTGAAATCAGTATGTTATCATCATTTTCTCTGACGATAACATCAATTGTATGGACATTTTCGTTGGAATTGATAATATTTACAAGCATATCCTCAATAGCTAAACTGACCAAAACAGCAGATTTGTTACCTGAGAGATACTTTTGAACATCACTAGCCAGGTCAACCGCTTCTTTAATGTCTCCGTTAATTGTATGCTCAAATACACTCTCTTCATCATTATGTTTGTTAATAAAGAATCCTGAATATTCTCCATCTGTTTTTTTGTTGATGTATCTTGAATATGCAAAGATAAATAATATTGTAACTGCTTCAGCAATTGCAAATGAAATCCAGATTCCATTTCCTCCGAACAAAAAGGACAATATGACTGCAAAACCGATTGGCGCAACAAAACCCTCAAGCAGTGAAATAATTGTAGACAACTGATTTTTTTGAATAGCCTGAGAATAAAAAGTATATAAAAATGTTATTGCAATTCCAACATAACTTATTGCAAATATTCTAACTGCATTCAATACAACCGGAATGTCTGAAGGGTTTTTAACACTATACAATAACAGTAAAGCCTGCGGACAAACTATAAATAAAACAGATAATGCCAAACTTGCAGCGATTACAATCTTCAATGATCTTTTAACTATATAGTTTACACCGGAATAATCCTCTTCCCTAAAGTAAACAGACACTATTGGAGACATTGTCTGTGCAGTTCCAATCAGGAAGATGTACAATATAAATAGGCTGTTATAACATATTCCAAATGCAACAATACCTGATTTTCCAAGATACATACCTGCAAGAATGTTTATTATAAACAGTTTCAAGGTCAGATATAACTGTGTGGATGAAGATGAAAATCCTGATTTTACTATCTGAGCCAAATAGCCAAAAAATGATTTGGCTTTCAATATCAGAAAGTTCAATGTGCGTTCAGGTTTGAAGAAATAATATGAAATTATTATTGAACCTACAACATATCCTGTTGAAGTGGCCCATGCAGCACCAGAAAGCCCCATGCCCAAAAATTTAATGTAAAAAATATCACAGACAATATTAACAATATTAGCTATTAATATTGCTCTAAAAGGCAATGTCGGAATACCGTCTGCCCTTATAAAGTAAGACAAACTCATCATATAACATAAAAATGGCATTCCAACAATTAATGCAATGAAGTAATCCTTAACGCTAGAAGCCAACATTGGCTGTGATATACACAGTAACTGTGAAATATTATTTGAAAACAACAATCCCAGAATTGTAATCAGCATTCCAATTGATAAAAGGGCTATGATTGCCACCGAAAAGTAACTGTTACTTCGTTCATCATCAAATTCCGCTTTTGAAACAGAACAAAGTACACTACCCCCCAGTCCAATCATCCAGTAAATAAGATTAACAAAAGTAATTACAGGAGCCACACTTTGAATAGGAGCCAAATTACTGGCTCCAATTAAAAAACTTACAATCAATCCATCCACAAACAGACAAATATTACCTGCCATGGATGTGAATAATGTGGGAAGGAAAAATTCCTGAAATTTATCTCTAAGCAGTGAATAATTTCGCTCATACATTCTTAATACCACCTAAACACTAAAAAAATCCGAAATCATCAAGGAATTTAACAAAAGTATAAATATACTCTTCAGAGATAAATGGCCATTTTATACCTAAACGATATAATGCCTGAACAGTATATGAATTATCAACAGGCACCCAGACCTTTTTAACTTTACCTGATCCTATTGATGTTATAAGACCTGAAACCCCTTCCTGTTTTGTTTTATCTGCAAGTGCTTCATCAAGGGCATTTTGATAATCGTCCTCTTCAGCAGGTTCAATATTCAATCCCAAAGGCCTGATAATGTCAATAATATCCCCAAAGGAAATACTGTGATAATCATATGGATGGAATACAGTACATTCTTTAGGTGTTTTTGAAAGATTTATAATTGCCTTTGCAGTTGTATCAATTGGTGAGAACTCCACATTACTCATAAGCATTGAATAAGGCATTTTTCCAATTGTTACAAATGCTTTTAGACGATTGATAAATCCGTTTGTTTCAAAGTTGATTTGGAATTCACTGTCCGAACTTCTTGCCATCAGGTTTCCAACTCTCATGATTTTAACATCCAAATCATCATTAATGGCCGCTTCCAATACAGCACGTTCAGCCAAGAATTTAGAACTGAGGTACTGATTATCTACAGCCTGACCAATGAATAAGTCATTTTCACTGAATTTAACATCAACAGGAGGATAATTGTTAATACTTTCACCTGCAATACTGTATGTTGAAACCTGTACATATTTTGCATTTTTCATTTTTGCAAATTTAAGTCCGTTAATTACTCCTCCAAGGTTAATATCTTCAATATCTGTTCCTGAAGAGAAATGTTTAACGTTTGCCGCACAGTTAATTACAGTATCAATCTTTTCATGAATTAGCTTATCAAAGCCGTCAAAGTTAGTAATATCCCCTTCGATAACATGCAATTTTTCTTCAAATAACTCAACATATGCATTAGAGAAGTAATAGAAAAGCAATGATTTCAATCTCTGTTCACCGCTTAATACTTTATTTGCCCTAATAAAGCAGTAAATATCACCAGACTCATTTTCCAATAGTTCACGCAAGACATGTATTCCTAAAAATCCAGTAGCTCCAGTAAGGAGTACATTGCCCAAACTATCCTGTATTTCACCGTTAATGATTGTATCAATATTATTTTTCTTAAGCAGTTCGTTAATTTGAGAATAATCATATGCCAATTCCGTTTTTTTATCCAATGTTTCATCAGATAAAATAAACTCAGCCAGTGCCCTTGGAGTTGGATTTGAGAATACATCACCATAATTTAAGTTATAGTTTTGATTTAATGCTTCCATAGTAATTTTTGTAACCAGTAATGATGTTCCACCTATATCAAAGAAGCTGTCTGTTGCACTGACTTCATCAAGTCCCAGAATTTCAGCAAACAAGTTTGTAAAGAATGCTTCAACTTCATTTTCAGGAGCAACATATTCTGTAATCAATACCGGTTCAGGAAGGTTTCTTAAATCAGTTTTACCATTTGCGGTTTGAGGCATTTCATCAAGTTCCATATAAACTGTTGGAACCATATAATATACCAATTTTTCAGCAAGTGATGCCTTTAAATCATCAATATCAATGGAATATTCATTTTCTCCACGATTTTCATCTTTATACTCATCAGAAACTGTGAAATAAGCACATAAATGGTCATTGCCTTTAATTTTTCTAACAACAACAGCAACAGATTTGATTCCAGGATATTTGGAAAGTCCAACTTCAATTTCACCTATTTCAATTCTTAAACCTCTAAGTTTGATTTGATTATCCATTCTTCCGAATACATAATAATCTCCATCTTCTGTGACTTTAACAAAGTCTCCTGAATGGTAGAATCTAATTCCGTTGATTACTTCATAAGCTTTTGCATTATTTTCAGGACGGTTCAAGTATTCTCTTGAAACACCTTTTCCTCCAATAAACAATTCACCGATAACATTTGGAGGCAGAGGATTTGAATCAAAGTCCATAACCATTTCATGAACATTGAACAGTTCTTTTCCAATGTGTATGTCTGAGCTTTCAAGCAACTGCCCGTTACAGTAAACTGTAGTTTCGGTCGGACCATACATGTTAAAGATTTTTCCGTTTGAGTTTTCGCTAAGCAATTCATATAATCTTTTTGAGAAAGGTTCTCCTGCATGGATATAGACTTTAAATCCATACATTGTTTCTTGCATTGCTTCAATTTCAAGGTATTGGAGCAGACGGGACGGAGTGGCAATATAAACATTGGCTCCGCTTCTGTGAATTAAATCCATCATTTCAATTGGATCCTTGTATTCGACATCATTGGCAAATACCATAGGCACACCATTTAATAGAGATCCCATTAATTCCTGCTGGAACACATCAAAAGCCACAGTGGTTGTGGATAACACTTTATAATCCTCTTTTTCAAGATTATGTACTAATTCATATGTACAAACATTTCTCGGATCAGGATAAGCGAAGTTTGCAATGTTTCCATGCTCCAGAATTACACCTTTTGGAAGTCCTGTTGAACCTGAAGTGTAAATGAGATATGCCATATTGTGAGCATGCACATCAGGATTTGGATTAGAAATATCTTCCTCTTTAAGTAATTCATTAACATCAAGCAGATTGTCGGAGTACTCACTTAAATCAATAGCATTTTTCTCAATTACATCATCAACAATAATAAATTTAGATTCACTGTCCGTTAAAACATGCTCAATTCTATCGGAAGGATATTCTGAATCCACAGGAATAAATGCTGCACCTGATTTTAAAATACCGAAAATTGATGCGATTACATTACTGTTCCTATTCAGTATAAACATTATTCTGTCTTCAGGACCCACACCTTTTTTAATGAGGCTGTGAGCAATTCTATTAGCTTTCTTATTTAATTCATCATAAGTGAATTCCCCATCGGTCGCATATAAGATAACCCTATCAGGATGCAATTCCACCTGATTTTCAAATATCTTATTCAACCTGTCTTCCGGAATTTCATCATATTCCAAATCGTCAGCACTCCAATCATCATTTTCAATAATTGAAATATCTTTCATTAAAGTTTTTTCATCGAATATTTGGAATTTGTTTAAAACAATAGAGATACAATCAAGGAACGTATTGATTAAAACTTTAGAGTATAATTGGTCGTTGTATTCACAGAAAATTCTGTATTGGTTGTCAACTTCAACTACATTAACACTTATTTTAAATTTCAATCCTTCATAATCAAGTGATTGTCTTTCAACAGTCATTCCACCGATTTCAATGTCTTCAATGATTTTTCCATGATATGCATATAATATTTCTGGAGTAATGTCGAATTCGTTTGAAATTTCAGTCAAAGGATATGATGAATAAGTCAACACATTCAGCCATTCACCATTAATGTATTCCATATATTCCTTAATAGTTAAATCAGAATTTAATTTTAAAGCTAAAGGCAGAGTTTTGACCATCATTGCCAATGTTTTTTGTTGATTTGGATTGAATCTACCATTGGTAATTGTTGCAATCAACGTATTTCTATTATAAACAAATTTGTTTAAAACAAAGGACATTGCTGACAGGAATAAATTATTCTGACTGATGTTTGATTTCGAACAGAATTCATCAACACTTTGCTTATCTATGAAGACATCTTCAACAGCAACCTTACCTTCTGATTCATCACCGTTAATGTCCTGTGCAATTACTGTAGCCTCATCAAATTCCTGGATTTTATTTGAAAAGAACAATTTCGCTTCATTGTATAAGCTGGATTGTTCTGTTTTAATTTCATTTAATGAATATTCAAATCCGTCAAGCTCTTCCAGTTCATAATCCTTGCCATCATAGATTTTAGCGATTTCATCAAATAATATGTTAAGGGATGTTCCATCAACGATAATATGGTGGAAATCTGCTAAAAGCATTGAATTTCCAACTATTTTGAATCTGAATAATGGACCGTCTTCAAGATTGAATGGCTGTACAAATTCATCAATGTCAACCTCATCAACGATTTCAATCAGCTCGTCAACTTTTAAAGCATCCCTTCTTTGTTGGAAAACTTCACCATTTTCAAGTATTATTCTTGTTTTCAAATATGGATGGTTATTAATGGCTTTAACAATTGAATCTTTGAGTTTTTCCACATCAATACCTTCACTAAATTCCATTTTCTTTGGAAGATTATATGCAGTATTTTCCGGATCTTTGATGCAGTCAAAGTAAACTCCAAGCTGATTTGAAGTCAACGGATATAATTCCTGAACATCACCTGATTTTTCATCATCAATTTTAATTTCTGAAGCTATTTTTTCAATGCTTTTGTAACTTAAGATTTCAGTAACATTCATTTGAGCATTTAAGTTATTATAAATAGCTGAAGTCAATTTTATTACTGTCAAGGATGTCAATCCTATGGAAAACAAGTCTGTATTTACACCAAACTCTTCAATGCCAAGAATTTCACTAACTATGTTAAACAATTCATTTTCAACATCATTTCTTGGTTTGATGAATTCATCAATGTCAATCTCAGGGTCAGGCAGGTTTTTAAAGTCTGTTTTTCCATTAGGTGTTTTTGGGAATTCATCCATTTGTGTGAAATATGATGGAACCATATATTCAGGCAGTGAGTCGATTAAGTGCTGTTTCAAATCATCTATGTCAATATCTGATGTTGCTGTGAAATATGCGCATAAATGTTCAATGGAGTTGATTTTTTTAACTACAACCTTTGTAAGAGTCACATTTTCATAATTTGCAATGGCACCTTCGATTTCGGACAATTCAATTCTTAAACCTCTCAGTTTGATTTGAGTATCATTACGACCTAAAACATATAGCTCACCGTCATAGTCTTTTTTACCTAAATCTCCAGTGTTATAATATGGAATGTTATTCAATTGCATGAATACCATTTCAGTCTGTTCAGGATTATTCAAGTAACCTCTGGCTATTCCTGCACCACCCACATAGATTTCACCAGATACATATGGAGGGAGCTGATTTCCATCAATGTCCATTATCTTATCAACAACATTAAGCATTTTCCATCCTGCAGTAACTTTTGGAGAGTCCATCAGTTTATAATGTGAAGCTATTGTAACTTCTGTTGGTCCGTATGAGTTATAAATATCTGCTGTAGTGTATTTTGACAATCTGTCAAATAAAACAGGAGGGAATCCTTCACCCCCCACAATAATGACCTTGCACTTTTCAACAACTTCCTGAATTTCTTCAAGCTGAAGGTATTCAAGAAGTCTTGTTGGTGTTGAACCAAATCCTTCTGCATCAGTCTTTTTAAATAGTTCAGCTAATTCTAACGGATCAATTGCCTGTTCATCATTGGCAAAAACTACAGGCAAACCATTTAATAATGTACCAAAGATTTCTCTTAAAAATACAATAAATGAAACAGTAGAAATTGAAATAAACTTATTACACTTATGATTTAACTCATAAATTGGAGCATTTTCTTCAACATTAGCAATATAGTTTGAAATTCCTCTGTGAGTAATCATTACTCCTTTTGGTTTTCCGGTTGAGCCTGAAGTGTAAATCAAAAAGCATAAGTTATCAGGAGTCAATTCTATTTGAGGATTGGAATCATTATCTTCACTGAGCAACTCATCAACATTTATTCTGTTTTCACCATCGTATTCTATTTCAGAAGAAGTGATAACGAATTTTGAATCACTGTCTTCAAGAATTTGGTTGATTCTGTTTTTCGGATAATTCGGATCAATCGGGATGAATGCTGCCCCTGCCTTGACAATACCTAAAACGGCAGCTATTAAATCGCTGCTTCTTCTCATCATAAACATTACTCTATCTTCAACATTAACTCCCCTCTTAATTAAAGAATTGGCAATTCTGTTTGCTTTTCTGTTTAATTCATCATAGGTAAGTTGGCCATCTTCGGCATAGAGTATTGTCTTATCCGGATTTTCAAGGGCAATATTTTCAAAAATTCTGTTTATTATACCCTCATTTGCAAGTTCAATTTCAAAGTCTTCATCCAATTCCAGAGTCTCACAAATGGAAATGTTTTTAAGCAATTCATCTGCTGATGCGAATTTATCAAACAGAACATCCATTGCTTTAAGAAATTCATCCATAAGTTCTTTTGAATAGAATGATTCATCATAGCTGATGTTAATTTTTCCGCTTTCAAAATTGAATACCAATTTATAATCCTTAGTACTGTATTCATCTTCAAAAAATAGGATTTCACTTTCAAAATTTAATTTTTTATTGTTTAAAAGAGGATAATTCTTATATTCTTCAAAGTATTGTTTGAAATCATCGAAAAACTCTTTAACAGTCATGTCCGTGTTAAAATGATATCCTGCTGCAACACGATTATATGCAATCAAAATATCTTTT
The DNA here is from genome assembly GCA_900317865.1 of uncultured Methanobrevibacter sp. GTDB lineage: Archaea > Methanobacteriota > Methanobacteria > Methanobacteriales > Methanobacteriaceae > Methanocatella. Next base: position 11,395 of record ONIK01000028.1, read on the forward strand.
GAAAATGAAAACTTGGTTAAATTAAATAGGAATGTTGCAAGCAATATTTTTTCTTTTGATAAATGATATTCATTAGTTAAAGCTTTTAATTTATCAATATCAACTGATTTAGATATCATTTTATAGTTTACATTTTCTTCACTGACATCCGGTGAAATAGCTGTCGGATTATCAAAAGAATTAATCAGATTGTTATAATAATTTTCAGCCCTGAAGAATTCAATCGTGTTAACATCGTATTCCCTGCATTTTTTAGATGAATCTTCATTGATTTGCTTTACCAGATTTTTAAGACCAGACGCCATTTCATCTATTTCATTTGAGGTGAAACAGGATTTATCATATTCAATAAATATAGCATGTAATCCATTTTTATCTGAATAATTCTTGTTTATTCTAAAGTGAAGAGGGAATTTAATGTCTTTTTGAAGGGTTAAGAATTTTGAATCATAATCTGTAGAATTTGATACAATTGAAATCATTGAAATACAATCAGGATCAATTCCGACATTTCTTAAATCGGTTGTGTATTCACTGAACTGCAATTTCGCATGGGACAAACCCTGTTTTAAAACATCTTTTGAATAGGAAAGAAGTTCATCAAAGGTTAACTCCTCATCATATTCCAATCTTAAAGGGATTGTATTTACAAACATTCCCAAAGCATCATCTTGGCCAAAATACCTTCCATGAACAGAGGTGTTGAGTACTAAATCCTTAAACATTTTATTATCCTTTTTGGATTTTGAAAGATATAGGAAATTTAGTGCCAGTGCTGTGACAAAAGGAGAGTATCCTAAATCAGGAGTTTTATCCAAAAGGACTTCCAGATATCCAAGTTGTGAATCATCAAAGGAATACCAATCCTGAGAGTAATCCTTTAACGTGTCAAGCCAATATTTTTTATCATCAGCCGCTTCATCAGATTTTAAATATTCCAATTCAGCATTGACATATGTTTCATAGGAATAATCTATTGGAATGTAGTCTTCACCGTTTTTAATGCAATCAATACATTTTTCGATTTCACGAGGAACAATTGAGTAAAGTGAAGTTCCATCAAGTAAAATGTGCTGGACAACACCAATAAGAACACATGAAGAATCAGTTTTTAAAACTGCCCACTTATATAATGGAGAATCAAAGATATCCTCAAATGGATTGTCCAAATATTCCTTTATAAATTCATCGACACTACCTGAAACATCGAATGTTTCAATATTTACTTTAATGTCGGCATAATATTGTTTAAATTCACCAGAACCATCATTTTTGATTTGTAAATTCAAATAATTTTTACAAATAATTTCAATAGCTAATTTTACATTTTCAAAATCCTTCAAATCAAAATCCTTTCTGAATTTAAGATAAAATGAATCGTTATGAGGATTATTTATTTCAGAAAATAAAAGCATTTTTTGAGATGAAGATAATTCAAATAAATCCATAGTTATAACCTCAAAGTTTTTATACAATATAATTTTAGTAAAGCAAAATATTTAAAATTAATACAATTCTAATATATTATCATGAATATAATTAAACATTATAATAACAAAGAATTGACATTAACCATTGAAGGACGTGTTGATACTATCACATCACAGGATCTTGACAAACAGATTAATGACGAATTAGGAAATTTTGATTATCTGATACTGGATTTAACTGATTTGGAATACATTTCAAGTGCAGGACTCAGAGTTTTAATTGCAACCGGAAAAAAATTAACCACCAAAAACATTCCATTTGTCATCAGAAATGCTAATGAGTCAGTTAATGAAATATTCATAAAATCAGGTTTTAATAAAATATTAAAGATAGAATAACTTCAATCCCATAAAAATTCAAAATAAGTAAATTAAATGCATTAAATGAGTTATTTATAATAGAAATAACTCCATTTTGCATTATTTAGATAAAAAAATTATTTAAACAAATTTTTTATTTTACTAAAAAATCCTCCCCCATCATTTTTGGTATTCGAAGATTGGATAAGAACAGCATCTTTAATAGTAACCTCCTCGGCTTGTTTTTCCGTTAAACTTTTAATTTCTTTAAGTTCATCAGATATTTTGTTAGAAACTTTAATAGATTTTTCCAATTCTTCTTTTAATTCATTAAATTCTATTTTAAGATTATCTAATTCATTTTGTGTTTCTTCCAGTTTTAATTTTGTTTCTTCCAGTTGTTTTGATGTTTTATTATCATTTTTCGGATTCACATTATTTTGAATAGTTCTTCCTTTCATTACTCCGAATTTGATGTCTTCTTCATCATATTTGTAATCTTTCATTTCTTTAATAGCTCTTTCCTGGAAAAATTCCTGTGAATTAATATGTTCCTCCTGTATAATTTTTTCGTAATCCCCATGATCATTTATTTTACGACCTTTAATGTCATCCTTAAACATTATATCTAAGTCTTCAAGGATTCTACTTTTAATTTCAGGGTCTTCTATCGGACAAGCAATTTCAACTCTTTTAGCAGTATTACGTGTCATTATATCTGCACTTGAAATATATAGTATCCTATCTTCACCCTTACCGAATGCATATACTCTTGAATGTTCAAGATATCTTCCCACAATTCCCTTAATTTTAATATTTTCAGTTTTACCTGGAATGCCCGGTATAATACAACATATACCTCGGATAATCATTTGTATAGGTACACCACATTGTGATGCTTCAGCTAATTTATCAATAATCTTACGGTCAGTGATTGAATTCATTTTCATCAGTATTTCTGCTGGCTGATTATTTTTAGCTTTATCTATCTCATTATCAATTAGGTCAATAATTCCTGATCTTATTGTGGTAGGTGATACTAGAAACTTATTATAATGTCCTCTAAGATTGGACAATGAAAGATTATTGAAAAATTCATTAGCATCTTCCCCAATTTCTTCATTAGATGTTAAATAACAGTAATCTGTATACCTGCTTGCTGTTTTCTCATTGTAATTACCAGTACCTATTTGAGTATAATACTTTATTTCATTATCATGTTTTTTAGTTACAGAACATATTTTTGAATGAACTTTATAATCTTCAAATCCATATAGAATATGAACACCTGATTCTTCCAACAGTTCTGCATTAATAATATTGTTTTGTTCATCGAATCTTGCACGCAATTCAATAAGAACTGTAACTTCTTTTCCATTATCCAAAGCTTCCAATAAATATTTAATAACTTCTGAATTTTTTGCTACTCTGTATAATGTAATTTTTATAGATAAAACTTCTGGATCTCGAGCAGCTTCTTTTAAAAAGTCAATAAAATGATTCATTGTTTGATAAGGATAAAATAATAATATGTCTTTCTCATCTAATTGATCCAACAGAGGTTTATTTCTCCTAATATGAGGGTTGTACTGTGAATTGAATTCAGGAAATGTTAATTCCTTAACTATTGATTCTGGCAATTCTTTAAATACATCCTCAATATAATCTAAGTCCAATGGAGTTTGTGAAGTAAAAACTTGATTTTTATGTAACCCCAATTCTTTTTTAAGATGTTTTGTATACTTTGGATCATTATCTCCATAAAATTCTAATCTTATAGGCGCTAATCTTTGCCTTTTCTTAAGAATTTTTTTCATGTAGTGCCTATAATCTTCATCTTCATCAATAGGTGTTCGTTGAAGGTTAATATCACTGTTTCGTGTTACTGCAGTAATCGTTTTATATACAACCCTATAATTTGAGAATACTGATTCAGTAAAAGCCAGTATTAAATCTTCCAATAATATGAATTCATTAGTTCCGGGAAACATAATATATCTTGGAAGTGTTGAGGGTACAGGTATTAATCCCATAATAAGATTCTGTGTGGATTTTTCATCATCAATATTATCAGGAACATCAAGCATGGAATAAATATATAAACTCTTATTTATTAAATGGGGGAACGGCTGATGCGGATCAATAATTTGTGCTGATAATAATGGCATTACCTCCTCATAGAAGTATTTGGAGATATATTGTTTTCGTACCATACTCAGTTCATCAAATTTATATCTTACAATCTGGCGTTTACGTAATTTTTGAATAATATTATTAAAAATTTCATCTCTTTTTTCATACAGTGGTAGTGTAGCCTTAAATATTGCATTTAATTGTTGACGAGGTGTTAAATTAGTTTTATTATCCCTATCCTTCTTATCAACCAAAGTTAAATCGTATAAACTACCACATCGAACCATATAAAATTCATCAAGATTACTTGTAAAAATAGATACGAATCGTAATTTTTCAAGCAATGGAACGCTTTCATCTTCCGCTTCACTGAGAACTCTTTCATCAAATTTTAACCAAGACAATTCCCTATTTTGAGTATATGAATAATCCCTTTTTTTCATTATATAATTCTCCCATTGATTTAAATTCGCAATATAATTGCATTTAATACATTTCTCTTATGGAGTAGGAATTTATTTAAAAATAATATCCCCAGGTGAATCAAATTCACCATTTATAATTGCATTTAATACACCTTCTCTTATGGAGTAGTTGGTTACATGCAAATATTTAACATGGAAATATTCTGCAATGGTTTTAATAATGATTAATCCAGGAATCAAAGTATGTATACGTTCAGCTTTTATTTGTAATACTTTATTGTAGTCCTCTTTAGTATTATGACTTAATTCATTTAAAAGATCATCCAATAAATTAATTGGTATTAATTTTGTATGGCGTTCTATCATATTTAGATATATTAACAGTCTTTTTATTGAACGAACTGAACCTCCTACACCAGTCATTACCTCTCTATTATGTTTTTTAATACCTGAATTTTTTATTTCTTTAAGAACTCTCTTTTGAATAAGATTCTTTTCATTTTCATCTGGAAACATCAAGGCCACATATTCCTGATACATCAGTAATGACCCAATAGGAAGACTAACATCATCTATAGGTGTTTTATTTTTAAATACATTTATTTCAGAACTACCTCCACCAACATCAATAAGAATTCCATCACTACCATATAAATCTTTTTCTTTAATAATTTCAAAACTTAAAGTAGCTTCATCTTCAGGAGATAATACATGTATGTGAATGTTTAATTTATTTTTAACTATATCCAATACTTCTTCAGTATTATCAATATTTCTTAAACTGGCAGTAGCAAAGTAATATGTTTCATCAACACCTAATTCTTCCATATGTTTATTAAACTTTTTAAGAGTACTGACTAATACTTGAATACCTGCTTTATTTAATTTACCCTTCTTTTTAAAGGCTATCAGACCTGCAGTTTTTTTATTTGAAACTGAATGTCTAACTTTTCCGTTCATATAGTCATAAATCTTAAACCTTATTGTGTTTGATCCAATATCTACTATTCCATATCTCTTCATATTATCAACATCTCTAATTAATTAAACAATTTCTTATATATAATTATTATATATTAAATTTATTTATATTTTTTTATAATTATAATTATTATAATTAAATCCCTTTTTAACCACATTATAAAATTCTCTGCATCAATTAGAACCTCAACATTCAAAGAATCAGAGAACAACATTAAATAATAATAAAATTATATTTATAAACAATACAACAAATATTCCGATACTTTTTAAACTAATGTTAAGGACTTTGTCAATAATTTAGATTATTGATAGTTTTTCTTATTTTTCTTATTTTCATAGTGAAATAGTCTTTATTTTTGATTTTAAGCCAGTAACTGGTTGTTTTTCGTGTAGGTTTTTGATGGTCTTTTGAATGTGAAATCGTAATTTTTATTTAATTTGAATAGTAAAAATTAATTTGAACATCAGGTTTTTTGTAATTTTCTGTAGTTTTATGAAAAACTTGTTGTTTTAGATACGGCGTACAATCTATCTTTATGATGGATTATTGAGCTTTTTCTTACATTCTTCGCTCAATATGCTGTGTCTTTTAGATTAATTAATCTTGTAAGGTTGTAAATGGTGTTTCTTAGATGGATTTCGTTGTTTACTGCATTTTCAGTAGTGCCGATTAATTTCAAAACTCCATTATCACCTTTCAAAAAACCGTTAATGCCTTCACTCCTTGAAAAACGAGCTTTATAATGAATTTTATATCTTTTATTCAAGAATTTTTCAGTCATTTTGTAAATAAGGTCTGAAATATGGATTACTAATCGTTGATGTTTGCAGTTTTCGATATTTGGACATCCTTTGCAAGAATAGGTTTTAAAAATGTACTTTTTTGTCTTGCAAATGTCTGGAAAAGTATCTTCCTTGTGAGGTTTCCAACGTTTAACCTTTTTTACCTCTACTAATCTCATAAAACGACCAAAAGGACAGATATAACCATTTTTAACTCTTATGAAATCTTTTTTTGTTGACTTTTTTCTTTTTTCTTTATATCCATTTTCACGCCTTAAACTATTATTATGGTCTTCAGATAATTTTTTAGGCATTACTAATGCATTTATTTTATTAATAAAAAAATGATAGAGGTTTTATGTGGAGAAATAAGCAGAATCTGCGATTAAAATATGTTCACGAATTCTTTTTCGTATTTCACTGTAATTTCTTCTTTCTCCAAATTCTCTTTGCATTTCGATAAAAAGGTCAATTGTTTCATAAATGTTTTTTAATACATCTTTTATTGTTTTTCAATCATTTGATTGAGTTAACAACATTCCAGTCAATATTATGTGGTTTTCTGTCATGATTTCTTGCAAATTGAAAGCGAAATCATAAATTCCCTTTTTTGTTTTCATCCAACAAGCCTCAGGAAATGAAACAGAAACACTTCCAATGTTCCTTTCATTTAAAATAGTAGAATATATGTCTAATTTGCTGAATATGTTGGTATTGTAGAGATTAATCCTTTTTAAGATTGAATTAATTGTTTTACACATTTCTTCATCATTTTTATAAAATTCCAATTTCTCTTCTAATCCTTCTATTGTGTGATTAATGGATTTTGGTGTATTATTATGCAATAAATTCCATTCGTTCATTAGTTTTAGTCTTTCTACTTCTTTTGGTGTGATTTTGTTATTTCGGGATGCTCTGACGATTGCGTCAGTTCCATCAACAAATAATTTAACAAAATCTAAGAAGTGCAAATCATTTAATAAGACCAATGTGGCGATGAAAACTTTTTTTATTACTTTTGCATCACTTTTATTTAAAAAATTAGTGAATGAATTGCGTGATGGCTTTAATCCACAAGTAACGATTAGAAGAAATTTGTTTTTCTTACATTCTTCTTCCATTTTAGTATAATTAGCAATATCTATGCTAAAACAGTATAATACTACTATTAAAAATAGTGTTCGAGGATATGCAGGACGTCCACGTTTAGATTCAAATTCTGAATCCAATTGATGCATTAAATTTTGAACCATTTTGCTGAATGCAAAATTAGTGATTGTTAACAACATTTTAGGACAATCCTCTTCCTGTTTAAGTTTATTTAAAATACTGCAGTCATTATACTCTTTCAATTCCATAACTGGCATGAAAAATCAAAGTATTATTCAGTTTAAAGAATTATTCAGAGGTTTTAATTCTCAATGAAAAATCAATAAAAAATCAATGGAAATCCAATGAAAATTATATTAAACACATAAATCTTATCTAAAAAATTTAATAAATAATTCTTATATAATAATATATAATTTAAAGTATTTATAATTATTTATATTAAATTTTAAGTAATATTAAACTAAATAAAAGTAATTAAAATAATATACGTAAGTTGTTTTAAATTTAAAGGATTTTAATAGAAAAAATTACTCTAAAGTTAAGAAGATTTATAAGATCTTTTCCAGAATAAAAAAATCAAAAAATGCCAAAATAAAAATTCTCGAAAATATTAAAAATAAGGGTTCTTAAATGAATAAAACAAAAATAAAAGGCAAATTAATAGTCAAATAGAAAAAATAAGTAAAATAATCAAATTAAGGATTTATTGACAAACCCGAGTGTTGGCGGAAATTATTAGTTATTAATAACAGTTCAATTTTTTACTAATTTTTTACATTAATTTTAAATAAAGTTCAATTATAAACTTTCAATTTT
>ONIK01000031.1 GCA_900317865.1 uncultured Methanobrevibacter sp.
AGATACTACAACATATGCAACTAACTCATTATTACCATTATTATCCACAGTTTGAACGGTAACGTCCTCAACAAAATCAATACTCCTTATAACAGACTCCACCTCACCCAATTCTACACGATTACCTCGAATTTTAACCTGACTATCACGACGACCCACAATAGCAACACTACCATCAGGTAAAAAACGAACCAAATCTCCCGTACGATACAAACGATTAAAACCCTCAGTATCATCATACGGATTATCAATAAAAACATCACTAGTCTCCACATCAAGATTCAAATAACCATCAGCTAACTGATAACCAGCAATATACAATTCACCCACAGCACCCACTGGAACACGTCTCAACTCATCATCCAAAACATAAAACTTAACATTAAAATTAACAAAACCGTCAGAAGAATAATCCAACTTATCCAAATTATCCATTGAATCAACAAAACCAAATGACTCAGTAGGACCATAACTATCAATTAAACTATAAGATTCAGGACTACTAAATTCTCCTAACTTCTCGCCACCGGTAACTAAAACATCCAATGAAGTCTCATCAATACTGTCCATAAACAATTTAGCCACTTGAGTAGTCATATAAGTATGAGAAACATCATGGTTAATGAAATACTCATTTAACTCCGACATATCCAAACGAATATCTTCTGGAACAACAATTAAACAAGCTCCAGCACATAAAACTACACTAATAACAAAACTACTCATATCAAAACCGATAGTAGAAAACAAACCAAAAACATCATCACTATCTAAACCATACTTACAAACATAATTTTCACACATATTAATTATAGACTTACGAGTAATCTTAACACCTTTAGGAACACCAGTGGTACCGCTAGTATATAAAATACAAGCCAAATCACCATAACGTACAGATAAATTAGACAAACATCCAATTTCGCCATTAACAATATCAGAAATATTCAAAAGAACAAGATTATTATCATCAACCAAGCCAACAGCATGATCATAAGTCTCATCACTAACAATAACAACACCACAATCTGTATCCTCTAAAATAAACCTAATACGCTCATCTGGAAGCTTATCATCCAAAGGAACATAAACACCACCACAGGACAAAATACCTAAAACACAAAACATATACAACTCAGATCGCTCAACTAAAAACGCAACCTTATCCTGCTCCACAACACCCAAACCTCTCAAACATGAAGCAATCTTATCAGCAATAAAAGCACCTTCAGCATATGTATAAGAACAATCACCACAAGACACTAACGTATTACCGGGATACTTGGATAAGTTATCATTAAAAGCATCTAAAACATCAGCATAATCCAAATCATGACCAGTATCATTAAAACTATCTAAAAGTTCAACATCATCATTAGAAATATAATCAATATCACTCAAGGTTTCTTTATCTAATAATTGAACTAATATTTCTTTAAATACATTTACAAAACGTTCCGCTGTATCCTGACTAATTATATCAACATGATTCAAACTAACAAGAAAACCATCATCCAAATCATTAACAAAACATAACAAATCAGAAACACAATCCGCTCTGTCACTAAAGACAATTTCATCACCAACGCCAGTTGTATCATTCAAATCATAATTATATTCAAAAGTAATACTATTGGATAAACCAAACTCACTAGCAAGCAAACGGAAAGGATAAACACTATTGCCCATAGATTCTAAAATCAAATTAGAAACGCCTGATAAAAAATCACCAACAGAAGCATTAGTACAATCAACAAGAATAGGGATGGTACGAACAAACATGCCTAAAGCATCCTGACTGTAATCCTCATGACGACCATTCACAGTAAAAGTATAATAAACCTTATCTCCACCAATAAAACGTGAATAAGCATAAGCGAAAACAGCATTCAAGAAACTACTAACAGTAATACCTTTATCATGAACAAAAGACGAAATATCCTCACGTACGCCACGAATAGGGAGACTAACACTACCTGCATAGCCGTCAACATCATTCAACAAAGAAGAAACCTCATCAATATCAGCGAACATCTCCCTAAAGAAACCATAAGCAGCATCATAATCTGGCTTAAACTGCGAATCAAAAGAATCACGACTAGCATAAACAAAACCTAAATCAACCTTACCATCCAATTCTCCACTCAAAGCAAGTCCTAAATCCCTATTAATAATAACACGTGAAGTAGCATCACTAATAATATGATGCATATCATAAACAATAAACATACCATACTTATTATCCACTATAAAGAAACGAGCTAAAGATTTTCCTAAATCAAAAGGTCTAGTTAAATTAGAATAATCATCTACATTTGTAATACTTATTTCTGGATAACTGTCACAAATCAATAATGGCAAATCGCCAGTATCTAAAACACGACCTTTCAAAATAGGATGCTTCTCAATCAAGGCATGGATTGCATCTTTAAGTTCATCAACAGAATAAACTTGATTACATTCAAAAATACCTGCAGTAGAATAAGCAGTATCTTTATCATGAACTTTCTCATCTAGGTAAACACCTAATTGAGGTTCAGATAAACAGCAAACAATATTATCAAATTTATAATTGGCAATGAACCTTAACTCCTCTTTAATATTATCCAAGAAAACACTAAATTTATCCCCTAAATAAGTATTTTGGGCATAATCACCATTAATAACATAATAATCACCAACGCGTGAAACATTAAACGTGATACCATAAGATTCAGAGTCTAATACATCACTACTAATCTCACCATGACCGTTATCATCTTCAGACAAATAATAATTAATAGACTCAAACAACTCATTTTTAAATACAAATTCACTGCTTAAGAAATTAAAAGTAACTGGGCAATGTTTAAACTCCAATTCTTTAGTAGTATATATTAAAGAAGCATAATTCAAACCTAAATTATTAACATCCTTAAATGCCCTCTTAAGACTATAAACATCACTAATCAAAGACAAATCATCTGTTAAGATTAGCAACACTATCATCACGACCATAAGACTCACGATTAAAAATAATATCTCTGTTATATGTTTTTTTATATGCTCTGCTGATTGCTAAAGCTAAATATTCATCTTCAGACAACATCAACAAATTATCCGCATCAAAATCTATATCCACATTAAAAGAGAATATATTTGTTGGACCCATAATAAGTGAATCATCCAATAAAGCATTAACACTTAACCAATGCTGTTTTTCATCATCAGAAATATTATCAACTAAATTTTTAACATTGTCCACCCACATCTTATATGGATAAGGTTTTACAATATCAATTCTTTCATTTTTAAGCAATTTATAATAAATATTTGTCAAATCACTAAGCAGAATATGCCAGCTCACACCATCAATAATCAAATGATGAATAACAATCAAAAGATAATCTTCATCATCATAATGAACTAAATTAACATCTAACAATTTATTTTCAATATCCAGGGATTGTGTAGATTTCACAAAAATATCGCGCATATTTTCTTCTAAATCATCATTAATGTTATATTCCTTTATATTACAGACTGTTGAATTAATTGGCAGAATTTCCTGTTTTATATTATTGTTAATGATTTTATAGTGTGCTCGTAACATATCATGAATATTGCATAACTCATTAAAGGACTTCTGCAAAATATCCCTATCACAATCAACATTAAATTTTAAAACAAATTCTTGAGCATAATTATTCAAATTAACCTGATCAAAGAAATAACTTTGAATAGGAAGTAAATCAACAATACCTTCCATAGTGTCATAATGTATTGTTTCTATATTTTCATTAACATGTTGTGCAATCAAATAAGGTTTTTTATAATTCAATATGTCTCGTGCACTGCAATGAATACTATTTTTCTCCAAAAGTGAACTAACACGAATAGCACTAATTGAATCTCCACCCAACTGCACAAAATCATCATATAAACCAATATTTTTTTGATTAAATACACTTTCAAAAATATTGACAATATGTTTTTCAGTTTCGTTTGTTGGTGCAACATATTCTGCACGTAAAACATCAAAATCAACATTTGGCAAAGCATGTTTATCTACTTTACCATTAACAGTTAAAGGAACCTCATCTAATTCAACAACATAAGATGGAATCATATAATCTGGTTTACGATTAGCTACATAATCACAAACAAATTCTCTTAAATTACCTTCAAAGCCATCATCATACACAACATATGCAACTAACTCATTATTACCATCATTATCCGCAGTTTGAACAGTAACGTCCTCAACAAAACTGATACTCCTTATAACAGATTCCACTTCATCAAGCTCCACACGATTGCCACGAATCTTGACCTGACCATCACGACGACCAACAATACCAAGACTGCCATCGGGTAAAAACCTTACCATATCACCAGTCTTATAAATACGATCATAACCCACATCATCATCAAAGGAATTATCGAAAAATACTTTGGAATTTTCATCTTCCCTATTTAAATATCCTTTAGTTAACTGAGCACCTGATAGATATAATTCTCCTACAGCACCTAAAGGTACACGACGACGTTCACTATCTAAGACATAACCTTTAACATTACTAACAAAATGACCAATACTGGAATTATCAATACGTCTATTAGCAAATATGCTAGTAGATATAGCTAAATTTTCTGATGGACCATATGACTCAAATGGTCCAATAGAATCAGGTGCATTCAACTCACCTAACTTCATACCACCAAAACATAAAAGCTTAATAGTGGTCTCCATACCACTTTCAGCAAACAACTTACCTACCTGACTTGTAATATAGGTATGAGTACAATTATGTTCAACAAAATAATCATTTAAAGCTTTTAAATCCAACCTAATATCTTCCGGCACCACATACAATGACCCACCAGAAACAATTGGTGAATACAAAGCATGAACATGCATATCAAATACATAAGAACAATGCATACCATAAACATCATCAGAGGTGAAATTAGTTTCATTTACATACCATAAAACAAAATTATTAATAGCCTGACGGCTAACTAAAACACCTTTAGGAGCACCTGTAGTTCCACTTGTATATAAAACACAGGCAACATCGTCCACATCAACACTAACATTATCCAAATGATTCAAACTACTAATTTCTCCATTAAGACTATCTACATTTAAAATATTAATATCAAGTCCATTATCTAAAATAATTTCACGCATGCAATCTTCAGATTTATTACTAACTATAACAACTTTAGATTTTGTGTCTTTTAACATTAGAACAATACGTTCATCTGGATAATCTGTATCAATAGGAACATAAATACCGCCCATTGACAAAACACCCACACTAGCTAATAAAAACCACTCAGAACGCTCAACAAACAAAGCAACAAAATCCTGCCGAGCAACACCCAAAACATTTAAACCATTGGCAATTTCATTAGCAATAAAAGCACTCTCGCCAAAAGTAAAAGATTTATTTTCATAGCCTACCAAGAAATTATCTTCATATTTTTCAAGATTATCATTAAATGCATCTAAAACATCACAATATTCAAAGGTATGATCAGTATCATTAAACTCATCTAAAAGAACCAAATCATCACAAGAAATATATGAAATATCACTTAATCCCTTAACATTTAACATGTCATTTAAGATAAATTTATAAGATTCAACAAAACGATCAATAAAAACACCAGAATATTTATCGCAATAAACAACACTTAAAAGATAATTATTGCCTTTCTGAATAATCTCCACATTTAAATCAGTGTTCAAATCACTCATACCAGCTAATAAATCATCCTCATCATCATCTCTAATAGTATCATCAAAATCATTAGTATCAATAACCCAATCAGTTAAAAATTGGAAAATAATATCAGACTTAATATCATACTTATTTGCCAATAATCTAAATGGATAATAATTATATCTCATAACCCCATAAACCATTCTAGATACATGCTCCATAAAAGAGTCAATATCCTGATTTTTACAATTAACCAATAAAGGCAAAGTATTAACAAACATGCCTACAGAATCAAAATTATTAAATCTGTCACGGCCATTTTCCACAATATTAAATAAAACATTATCACTACCTACAAAACGAGACAAAGTATAAGCAAAAACACTACTAAAGAAAACATTCTCACTAACATTATGTTTTTCTAAAAATGAATTAAACAATTCATTATCAATATCCAAATCAATTAAAGTAGAACCTGGACCATCAGCTAAAACACTATCTAATAACTCACCAGCATCATCAGCATCAGCTAGCATAGACTCATAAAATTCCTCTGCTTCAGCATAATCACTACTTTCAGTAATTTGCTGATTAAAAGCAGAAACCTTCAAGAAAGAATCATCCAAATCAACAACTTTACCTTCAAGAATATGCTGCAAATCTTGTTTAAATATTGCTTTTGATAAACCATCGAAAATAATATGGTGGAAAACAGCAAATAAATTATAATCCTCACTGTTTTCAACTATTAAAAATCTACATAAACTTTCAGACAAATCAAATGGTTTAGATAAAAATTCCACAATAAATTCATCATCTACTTCCTCAGATACAACATCAAATAATGGTTTAGAACCCTTAACTAAATAAGGAACATCCTCCTTATCACTAACACTCATACCCAAAATAGGATGAACATTCAACATACTCTCTAAAGCACTGATAATTGCATCAATTTTATATCTTCCAGATATATTCATTATAAGAGGAATAAGATATACGTCGGTTTTATCATTGGCTTTAATATCCAAATAAACATTTAATTGAGATTCGTTTAAAGGACAACCCTCATCTAAAGAATAAATATTCCAATCAATAGGGAATTTATTAAGATTTTCAGCAATTAATTTTGGAGTTTTTAAACTTAAAATATCCGCTACATTAATATTAAAATCTTCTATATAACTTAATAAACGAATAGCAGTTAAAGAATCCCCACCAAGACGAATAAAATCATCATAAATACCAATCTTATCTTGGTTAAAGACTTTTTCAAATGCATTAACAATTATTTTTTCATTCTCATTAACAGGCGCAACATACTCTGTATGTAATGCATTCAAATCAACTTTAGGCAATGCACTCTTATCTACCTTACCATTAACAGTCAAAGGAATCTTATCCAACTCAACAACATAAGATGGAACCATATAATCGGGCTTTTGGTCCCTTACATAATCTTGAACACGATCCAATAACTCGATATTTTCTAAATCACTAGATAAAACTACATATGCTGCCAACTCATTATTACCATTATTTTTTACAGTTTGTACAGTAACATCATCCACATAATCAATTTCACGAATTACTGATTCAATATCTAATAACTCTACACGATTTCCTCTGATTTTAACCTGATTATCTTGACGATTAATAAAACCAATACTTCCATCAGGCAATAATCTGACAACATCGCCAGTATTATACATTCTTTCATATCCTTTAATATCGCCATCAAATGGATTTGCAAAGAATGCTTTTTCACTTTCATCCGGATTATTTATATATCCTTTACTTACCTGATAACCTGAAATATATAATTCACCAACAGCACCACAAGGAACCCTATTTTGATTTTTATCCAAAATATATCCTTTAGTATTATAATTAATGAATCCAACAGATGAATCATCAATTTTATCAACCACATCAGTAGAAGTGATGGATAAAACCGTTTCTGTTGGACCATAGACATCGCTTAAAACATATTCTTTTGGAGGTACAATATGTCCTAATTTTTCACCAATGGCTTGAATATGTTTAATAGAAGTGTCCCTAACATTTTCACAGAATAATTTAGCCACAGGAGTAGAAATAATACTGTGAGTCACGCCATGCCTAATGAAAAACTTATTCAATTCATCAATATTTAAACGGACCTCGCTAGGAACAATAGTGGTTGCACCACCAACAACAATAGAGGAATACATTGCCAATGTCACATCAAAACCTAAAGATGAAAATACTCCATGAACATCGTCCCTGCCAAATCCTGCAACATCCACATAGAACTCCACCATATTATAAATTCCCAATCTAGTTGCCAATACTCCTTTTGGAGTTCCTGTAGTTCCTGAAGTAAAATGAATACAGGCCACATCATCAAAACTAGGATCTACATAATCTAATTTCAACAAAGATCCTGCACTATTTTCCAAGCAAGAAACATTAATAACATCAAAATCACCAGCAATATCACCAATTATATCATCTACTCTTTTTTGGAATGCATCTGTAGTAATAATGGTCTTTGAATTACATTTCTCAATCATAAATTTAATATAATTATCAGGATAATTCTCATCAATAGGAACATAAGCACAACAGCATGATAAAACTGCCATGCTGGCAAATAAAAACCATTCAGAACGTGGAACAAACAAAATTACGGGATCCTGACGAGAAACACCACAACCATTCAACATACTGGCAATTTCATTAATTATAAAAGCACTTTCACCATAAGTATACGACTTATCTTCACATTTTATTAAAATATTATTGGGATATTTGATTAAATTATCATTAAAAGCATCCAAAACATCAACATAATCCAAAACATGAGCAGTATCATTATAGGCATCTAAAAGAGCAAGATCATCACAGGAAACATAAGAAATATCACTTAACTCCTCAAAATTTAAAATATCATTTAAGATAAACTTATAAGATTCAACAAAACGATCAATAAAAGCACCGGAATACTTATCAGAATAAACAACACTTAAAAGATAATCATTGCCCTTCTGTATAATCCCTGCACTTAAATCAGCAATCAAATCGCTCATGTCATCCAATAAATCACCATCATCAGAATCAATATTCTCCCTAACAGATTTAATAATATTTACATCAGAATTATCATTATCCATAACCCAATCAGGTAAAAATTGGAATAAGACATCTGACTTAATATCATATTTTTTTGCTAGTAATCTAAATGGATAATAATTATGTCTCATAACACCATAAACCAAATCAGACACATACTCCACAAAAGAACCAATATCCTGATTTTTACAATCAATCAATAATGGCAAAGTATTAACAAACATGCCTAATGAGTCATAATTTCCAAGACGGTCACGGCCGTTCTCTACAATATTAAATGAAACCTTCTCACTGCCTACAAAACGAGACAGAGTATAAGCAAAAACACTACTAAATAAAATATTCAAACTAACATTATGCTTCTCTAAAAATGAATCAAGTAAATCATAATCAATATCCAAATTTATCGAACTAGAGCCCGGACCATCAGCCAATACACTATCTAATAATTCACCGGTATCATCGATATCTGCTAGCATAGATTCATAAAATTCTTCCGCTTTAGCATTATCATTACTTTCAGCAATTTGCTGGTTAAAAGCAGAAGCTCTCAAGAAGGAATCATCCAAGTCAACAACTCCGCCGTCAAGAACAGTGAATAAATCTCGTTTAAAAACATCATTGGATATAGCATCAAAAATGATATGGTGGAAAACAGCATATAAAACAAAACTATCCTCTTCTTCAACAATCAAGAACCTAGATAAACTGTCATACAAATCAAAAGGTTTTGTTAAAAACTCAGTAATAAAATCATCATTAACATTTGATTCAACAATAATAGAAGGCATAGATCCTTTAATTAAATAAGGAACATCAAAATCATCACTAACACACATACATAAAACTGGATGCGCATCAAACATCACATTCAAAGCAGACTTAATATCCTCAATAGAATATTCTGCTGGAATATTCATAAATAAAGGAATTAAATAAGCATCCTTTTTATCATTAGCCCTTATATCCAAGTAAACATTTAATTGGGGTTCATTTAAAGGACAACCGGAATCCAAAGAATAAACATCCAAATCAAAAGAAATATTCCTAACACTACCTGCAATAGCATAAGGAGTACGCAAACCTAAAACATCACCAGCAGAAATATTAAAACCATCAAGATAAGTCAACAATTTAATAGCAGTTAAAGAATCACCGCCAAGACGAACAAAATCATCATAAATACTAATATTCTCTCGACTAAACGCTTTTTCAAATGCGTCAACAATTGCTTTTTCAGTTTCATTACTAGGGGCAACATACTCAACAGATAAACTAGCAACATCCACATTAGGCAAAGCACTTTTATCAACTTTACCATTAACATTCAAAGGAATATGATCCAATTTAACAACATATGAAGGAACCATATAATTAGGTTTATGCTCAGCCACGTAATTACAAACAGAATTCAATAATTCAATATTATCTAAATCAGTAGATAATACCACATATGCTATTAATTCTCTAATACCATCATTATCTAATGTCTGAACAGTAACGTCTTCTACAATATCAATATTTCTTATAACAGATTCTACTTCACTGAGTTCTACACGATTACCTCTAATTTTAACCTGAGTATCACGACGGCCTATAATATCAATACTGCCATCAGGTAAAAATCTACCCATATCACCGGTACGATACAATCTGTTAAAACCCTCATCATCCTCATAAGGATTATCAACAAAAGCATGATTAGTTTCCTCGTCACGATTCAAATAGCCACGAGCAAGCTGATAACCACCAAAATATAACTCACCAACAGCACCAACAGGAACACGCCTTAAATCATTATCTAAAATATAACTTTTAACATTAAAATTAACAAAACCCACAGAAGAGGGATCCACTTTATCAGAATTATCAATTGAACAAACATAAGCAAATGACTCAGTTGGACCATAACTATCAATAACGCGATAAGCTTCGCTACAAACAAAATCACCTAACTTTTCACCACCAATATGTAAAACATCCAAAGAAGTATCATCAACACTCTTCATAAACAACTTAGCTACTGGAGTAGGAATGGCGGCATGAGAAACATTATGGTCAATAAAATAATCATTTAACTTCAACATATCCAATTTAATCTCATCAGGTATAACAGCCAAACATGCGCCTGCAGTGATAACTACATCAATAACGAAAGTGCTCATATCAAATCCAATTGCAGAATACAAACCATAAACATCATTTTCATCCAAGCTATGCATCTCAATATAATTTTCAGAAACGTTAATTAATGATTTACGAGTATTTTTAACACCTTTAGGAACTCCGGTAGTACCACTAGTATACAAAATACAAGCCAAATCACCATAAACAACAGGTAAATACTCTAAACTACCAATATCCTCATTAATAATATTGGAAATATTTAAAAGAACACAATCACTTATTTCATCAGCCCTATTATAAGTTTTATCACTAACAATAACAACTTTACAATCACTATCTCCTAAAATATAACTCAAACGTTCATTAGGCAAACCATCATCTAAAGGAACAAAAACACTACCTACTGATAAAATACCCAAAACAGAAAATATATACAATTCACTACGAGGCACTAAAAAACCAACACAATCTCCCGATTCAACACCCAAATCAGTTAAAGATTTAGCAATCTTGTCTGCTATAAAAGCACTCTCACCATAAGAATAAGAACGATTCATATATGTAACCAAATCCTTATCTGGATTCTTAACTAAATTAGTATTAAAAGCATCTAAAACATCATCATAGGGAAAATCATGCTCAGTATTATTAAACTCATCTAAAAGAACCAAATCATTACTAGAAACATAAGATATATCACTCAACGCCTTAACACACAACATATCGTTTAAAATAGCATTATAGGATTGAACAAAACGATTAATAAAATCACTAGAATATTTATCAGAATAAACAACACTTAAATGATAATTATTGCCTCTCTGAATAATTTCCACACTTAAATCAGCGATTAAATCACCCATATTATCCAATAAATCATTCTCATCAATATCCCAAATTGTATCATCAGAATCATTATTGTCTCTAACCCATTCAGGTAAAAATTGGAAAATAATATTGGACTTAATATCATACTTATTTGCCAGTAATCTAAATGGATAATAATTATATCTCATAACACCATAAACTATATTGGATACATACTCCATAAAAGAGTTAACATTCTGATTTTTACAATCAACCAATAAAGGCAACGTATTAACGAACATGCCTACAGAATCAAAATTATTAAATCTGTCTCGGCCATTTTCTACAATATTAAATAAAATCTTTTCACTGCCTACAAAACGAGACAAGGTATAAGCAAAAACACTGCTAAATAAAACATTCTCACTAATATTATGTTTTTCTAAAAATGAATTAAACAATTCATTATTCATATTCAAATCAATTGAAGTAGATCCTGGACCATCAGCTAAGACACTATCTAATAATTCAACAGTATCGTCGATATCGGCCAGCATAGATTCATAAAATACTTCTGCTTGAGTATACTCATTACTTTCGGCAATTTGCTGGTTAAAAGCAGAAGCCTTCAAAAAGGAATCATCCACGCCAACAACTCTTCCGCCAAGAATAGTATATAAATCCCGTTTAAAAACATCACTGGATATAGCATCGAAAATAATATGGTGGAAAACAGCATATAAAACAAAACTACTTTCTTCTTCAACAATTAAGAACCTGCATAAACTATCGTGCAAATCAAATGGTTTTGTTAAAAATTGAGTAATAAAATCATTATTAACATCAGATTCAACAATAATAGAAGGTTCAGATCCTTTAATCAAATAAGGAACATCAAAATCATCACTAACACACATGCCTAAAATCGGATGGACATCAAACATCACACCCAAAGCAGTCCCAATATCATCAACACTATACTCGCCCGAAATATTCATAAATAAAGGAATTAAATAAGCACCTTCCTTATCATTAGCCTTAATATCCAAGTAAACATTTAATTGGGGTTCATTTAAAGGACAACCCTGATCTAAAGAATAAATATCCAAATCAAAAGAAATATCTCTAATACGATTAGCAATTGCATATGGGGTACGTAAACTTAAAATGTCACCTGCAGAAATATTAAAACTATCAATATAAGTCAATAACTTAATAGCAGTTAATGAATCACCACCCAAATGAATAAAATCATCATAAATACCAATATTCTGATTAAACACTTTTTCAAATGCATCGACAATTTGTTTTTCAGTTTCATTACTAGGTGCAACATATTCAACAACTAAAGAACTAAAATTAACTTCAGGTAAAGCACCTTTATCAACTTTACCATTAACAGTCAATGGAATACTATTTAACAGGACCACGTATGAGGGAACCATATAATCCGGTTTACAATCTAAAACAAAAGCCTTAATGTCCTCTTCAATATTTTCCTTATCATTATTATTTGAAACAACATATGCTACTAATTCATTATTGGAGTTGTTTTTAACAGTTTGAACTGTAACATTCTCTACATAATCCAATTCATGAATAACTGCCTCAATCTCAGACAATTCAACACGATTTCCTCGAATTTTAACCTGACTATCACGACGACCTACAATCGCCAGTGTTCCGTCTGGCAAGAACCGCACCATATCACCAGTACGATACATTATCTTATACTTTTCATCATTTTCAAATGGATTGACAATAAATGCTTCATGTGTTTCTTTGTCACGGTTCAAGTATCCATCAGCTATTTGATTTCCCGCAAGGAATAATTCTCCTACAGCACCTATAGGAACATGTCTTAACTCATCATCCAAAACATATGCTTTGGTATTGTAGAATAAATAACCAATTGAGGATGAATCTATTTTGTCCTTTTCTTCAATAGCAGTAACTGATACGCAAGCTTCTGTCGGTCCATATGAATCAATAAAAAGATAATTGCCCGAATAATCAACTTCACCTAATTTTTCACCACCAGTGACTAAAATTTCTAATGGTACATCATCAATCTCTTTTATAAATAATTTAGCAACTTGTGTTGGAAGGTGTGTATGAGTAACACCCACATTTATGAAATGTCTATTCAATTCGTTAATATTGGGTCTAATCTCTTCAGGAATTATATCTAAGCAGGCACCACAATACAGCGGTACAAAAATACTTTTAATAGCACCCACATCAAAACCAATAGATGCAAACAGCGCATAAACATCACTAGAATTCATATTTGATTTATCAACATAATAACTAACATAATTAACAATAGATTTTCTGGTAATTTTAACACCTTTAGGAACACCAGTAGTACCGCTGGTATATAATATACAAGCCAAATCACCATAAACAACAGGTAAATGATTTAAGCAACCAATATCATCATTAAACAAATCAGAAATATTTAAAATAATGTCCTCACATAAACTATTCACTTTATCATATGTTTCATCACTAGCAATAACAACGTGAGAATCACTATCCTCTAAAATAAAGCTTAGACGATTATTTGGAAGTTTATCATCTAAAGGCACATAAATGGCACCTGCAGATAAAATACCTAAAATACAAAACATGTACAATTCACTGCGCGGAACTAAAAAACTAACACAATCACCAGGTTCAACACCAAAATCGATTAGTAATTTTCTGATTTTATCTGCAATGAAAGCTCCTTCGGCATAACTGTAAGAAATATTATTATAAGAGACAAGGGCATTATCTGGATACTTAACTAAATTATCGTTAAATGCATCCATAATATCATTATAAAATAAATCATGCTCAGTTTGATTATAATTATCTAAAATAGTTAAATCAGAAGACCCAATATAATTAATTTCATTTAATTTATTATGGCTTAACATTCCTTCTAAAATTAATTTATATGAATCTACAAAACGCTTAATGAATTCATTTGAATATTTACTTGAATATTGAACTTTAATTTCAAAATTATTATTACTATTATTTTGAATCAAAAAGTTGAAATCATTAAAGACATCATGCTCTAATTCTTCTATCTCTAAACCAGATATATTAAATAAATCATGATTATACTGGAAACTAATATCAGAATTCAAATCATAATCATTAACTAAAATACGAAAAGAATACAAATCATACTTCATAACAGAATTAATTAAACCAGAAGAATATTTAATAAATGATTCAATGTCCTGATTTTCACAATCAATAAGCACTGGAAGTGTTTTAACAAACATTCCCACTGAATCGGATAAATTAACATGGCCTCTACCATCTTCAATGAGATTAAACATTATTTTATCGGACCCTACAAATCTTGACAGTGTATATGCAAACACGGATGCGAAAAACTGATTATAAGTAATAGAATTGTCTTTTAAAAAAGAAGATAAATCCATCTTAAAATAGTCAGTATAGGCATTTTCCCCATCACCATTAACACTATCCAATAAATCATTAACTTCGTCTCTTTCAGCTAACATTTCATCAAAGAAATCCCTTGCATCATCGAGATATTCTAAAGTAATACTTTCTTCATAAGAAATTTGTCTTAAAACACCATCATCAACAATATTCTCAGCATTATTGTTTAAAATGGATAATAATGAATTTACCAAGACCTTTATTGAAGTTCCATCAAAAATTAAATGATGACAATCGATACATAAAATGGATTCACTTTCAATAATTAAAAACCTGGATAAAGATTCTCCTAAATTAAATGGCCTTACAAAAGAATCCAAATCATTTATAAATCCATTTTTAATTTCAGGTTCACTATCAAAAATAAAAGATAAATCACCCCCATCATTTACAACATGGGCTTTTAAAACTGGATATAAATCAAACAGCTTATAGATAGCACTTCTAATTTCATTCTCCGAATAATTCTGATTAAACTTAATTTTAAATGGATTATTGTAAATCAGATCCATTTTTTTAACTTGTTCATCAAGATAAAGATTTAATTGGGATTCGGATAAAGGACAACCATCATTAAAAGTATAATTAACATCTAATGACGAATATGGGTTTAAATTAAATTTAATATGATTTGCAATCTTTAATGGTGTAGAAAGTTCGATTAATTCGTTTGAAGAAAGATTAATGCCTAAATGATTATTTAATATTAACTGTAAATTCATTGCAGATAGAGAATTTCCACCCAATCCTACAAAATTATCATCAATTAAAACAGACTCACAATTTAAAACATCCCTAAAAGCATCAACAACAATACTCAGAATCCCATCATCAATTTCAACCTCGGCCAATTCGGGAATATTCTTTTTAAGTTCAAATTTATCTATTTTACCATTTGCATTTAATGGAATTTTATCCAATTTAATAAAAACAGAAGGAACCATATATTGTGGCAATTCATCTTCAAGAGCAAATTTAACGTCATCTATACTCAAATCGCCGAATGTAGTATAATAAGCAATGAGATTATCATTATCTGTATCTAAATATATTTCTTTTAAATTTTCAAATCTTTCTAAGATTTTTAGGATTTCTTCAGATTCTATACGAAATCCTCTAACAGATAACTGATCATCTTTCCGTCCGATAATTTCAATTTTACCCTCAAAATTATAAAAACCAATATCTCCTGTACGATATAATAATTTATTATACTCACAATCAGAATAAGGATTATTGACTATGACTTTTTTTGTTAATTCTGGACTATTTATATATCCCGGAGTCAAGTAATCGCATGAAATGCAAATTTCACCAGGAACTCCAACCGGAAGCAAATTATTATTTTTATCTAAAATATATGTCCATGTATTGGCCATGGATTTACCGATAGAATTATCCTTTTTTGCTGTATTACAGATATTTGCAGTTGCCATGATTTCAGTCATACCATAAGCATTAACTATTTTTGTAAAATCATTACTCTCGGGAAGAGCGTTTAATTTAGACCCGCAACAGACCATATAATCTAGGTTGATATTTTCATTTTCTAAAATAGGAATGCCCAAGGATGGCGGCAATATTATATCATGAAAATGATTATCTTTAAGTATTTCAATTAATTTTAAACTATCTCGGCGTTCATCATCATTAAAAATCCTACAAGATTTGCCATCATATAATGCCCAAAATATTCTAAAAGATAAAATGAAACTGAAGCTGGCGTAACAACCTATCAAATCACAATCAAAAGAATCAAAAATATTGTTAAATGCAACAGCAGTACCGATTAGCTGTTTATTAGAATGGGCCACTCCTTTGGGAAGACCTGTAGTACCTGATGTAAATAAAATAGCAAAATCACTACCCTGCACAAGATCAAACTCACAATCATCCTCCAAATTCAAATCACCATAATAAATAATATCTACATCAAATGGTGATTCGTCCAATAATTCTTCTGTTGTAATAATAAAATCAGCTTTACCAATATTTAACATGTGTTCAATACGTTTAATGGGATATGGGGGGTCAATGGGAATAAATATTGCACCAATTTTATTTAATGCTAAAACCAATTCTGGGAAACGATAATCACGAGGAAGCATTAAAGCCACAATACTATCTAGGCCAATACCATAATTCTCTTTTAAGTCATTAGCAATTGAATTACTTGAACTATCTAATTCTTGATAGCTAATCTGATTTACACCATCATCAATTGCAAGTTTATCCGCCAATTTCTTAGCATTGCTCTGAAATACTTTACCAAAGGAAGTGTTTTTATCAAAAGGAATTGTTTTGCCTTTGGAAAATTCAGAAATGGTCTTTTTCTCATTATCTGATAAAATATCAATATCTTTACACATTATATTAGGTAACTCTGAAGTACTGCTTATTAAAGATTTAATGTTTGCTGCCATATGTTCCATATAACTATTAGAAAACAGGTCTGCATTATAAATTAATTCCAAATAATCCTCATAAATATTTAAAGTTAAAGCAGAACCTTCCCCATTAACTACTTCTACATTTTTCAAATCAGTGAAATCATAAACAGAATAAAAACAGGCATAATCAGTATAATTTTCTATGTTTACCATGGAATGTTGGATTGCAGAATCATAAACATCATTAACCTGATTTAGAAAATCATTGAAACTTATATCCTCATTATATTCAATTTTAAGTAATGTATTTATATCTAAGTGATTATTTTTTGGAATGCTGGTTTTTAAAAGGCAACCTTTGGATTGGTTAATTCTGGATAAGTATAATGAAAATATGCCAGTTATGAAAATAAATTTATTGTCTTTTATTTGATTTAAAGGTATTTTTATATTTTTATAATTGTTGGAGCATATATTATAGAATTTTACATAATCCTCACTATTGGAAAGATTATTTTCCCAGAAATCTGAATCCTTTTTAAAATCATTAGAATTTAAATACTTATCCAAATTATGATGATGAGTGATTAGATTTTTCAGTGAAAAATTGTTATTGTTAAATATGTTATAAAAACTGTTAATTGAGGTGTAATCAAATATTAATGGATGGATATTTGCTAAAATTGTTAGTTTGTCTTTATTTTTCAAAACTAAAAATTTATACAAATCTGTATTGGTAATATATTTAAAAGTAAAACTAAAAAATGAATTTATTTTTGTTTCGAGGTCTTTTTTATTTAATTGGGATACGTCATCATATTCATAAATTATTTTATTGTCTGCGCAGTATGGCTTTAAATTTTCATTAAATCTGATATTTAATGATTTAAACTTATTGAAAAGTTTATCAATGGAATTTTTATCCATATATTTTATTTCAAAAATAAATTTAATTTCATTATTTTGTTTTACCATTACATCACCCGTTTAAAATAATATATTAATAATGAATTTGATTTTTTTGAAGAAAATCTAACTAAAAATCTATAATTTTGATATTGATTAACACAATTTGTAATTTGTTGATGGAAATATTTAAAATTTTAGATATTCTAATATTTGCTCCTTAATGATTTTAAATAAAGGATATCTACATGCTCTTTAGTTTAAACATGCCTTACTAAAAAATTCATGACGAAGAACTAAAAAAATCGAAAGAAAACAAAAAAAGCATCAAAGTCAGTGTAATCAAAGTAAAATTAAAAACCGGACAAACAGAAATACTATTTACAAATTTACCAAATGAAATAGCAACGCCGGAAGAATTAAAACAATTATATTGTGAAAGATAGAAAATAGAAACCGATTACGACAGATTAAAAAACAAATTATACATCGAAAAATTCAGCGCAAGAGAGGAACCATAATCGAACAAGACTTCTACTGCCATATAGTCATTAAATATACCAATAATAAAACACGGCAAAGAACTAAAAATAATACGAAAACCAAAAGAAACAGTAAAATACACCCACGAATACCATCCCAACATCAACACACCCGTCGAAGAAATCAAATATCAACTACCAAGACTCCTAACAGACAACCAAGACGAAATACAAAAGTAATAAAAGAAATAATGGAAGTTAGTTCCAAAGAATTAGTAGCAACTAAAATACTGCACGAACACACGCATAAAGAGATAAAGAAAAAAATTGGAATAAAAATTGCAAAACAAGTAAAAGCCGGGGATTCGAAAAAACTGAAAACCTTAACTTGAAGTACCGTGAAAGTGCCAAAAAAATTAAATAAGCTAAATAAACATATCTCTTTATAAAGTTTAAAATTGTAAACAAAATACGTGAAGAGAAAAATGGAAAATGAAAATATAGAACTAATTACCAGAGACCCCAAAAAAGCTATATTAAAACTTAGCATTCCTATTTTTATTACATTAATTATTTCATTTGTTTATAATATAATTGATACGGTCTGGGTAGCGGGTTTAGGTCCTAATGCACTTTCTGCAATTGCTTTTGTAACACCAATATATATGCTTTTGATAAGTATCGGAAGCGGTATCGGTGCAGGTGCAAGCTCTTTAATTTCTATAAGTATTGGTGCTGAAGATCATAAACGTGCAAATAAGATAGGTCTTCATGCATTGTTATTGGGAGGAGTATTATCTATTATCCCTGCACTTTTAGTCTTATTTTATTTGAAACCTATTTTAATATTTGTAGGGGCAGGAGATGTTCTTAGTTATGCAATGGATTATGCTTATATAATTTTTTTATTCCTGTTTGCCATTATATTCTCAAATATGGGATCATATTTATTTAGAGCTGAAGGTAATGCAAAAAGAGCTACACATGCAGTGTTTTTAAGTGCATTTTTAAATATAATATTAGACCCTATATTTATTTATACCTTAGATTTAGGAATGAAAGGTGCTGCACTATCAACAGTAGTATCCGTTTTAATTTCCTGTATTATAATGGCTTATTGGATATGGATTAAAAAGGACAACTATCTTGAATTAACATATAAACATTTCAAATTAGATTTAAATATTATAAAAGATATTATGGGTCTTGCAATCCCTTCTACATTAGAAATAACAGTAGTTTCAGCATTAACTTTATTAATAAATTTAATGATTACACAAGCATCTAATTCTGTATCAGTGGGAGTATTTACAGTTTCTATGCAAGTAGTCCAATTTACAATTATGCCATTAAATGCTATAGCAACAGCACTTTTAACAGTTGCAGGTGTTGCTTATGGTGCTGGTAATTTTAAAAACTTAAAAACTGTACATTCTTTTTGTATTAGGATAGGTTTTGTATTAGCAGTAGTCGCAGCAATTTTAATGATTGTATTTTCATCACCTATTGCAACAATCTTTAGTTATTCCAATAAAAGTGTGGGATTAACACCCCAAATTGCATCAACAATATCCATATTAAGTTTATATGTTATAGCACTACCTCATGGACTAATGTCAGGTGCACTATTTCAAGCAATTGGAAAAGGATTATATAGTTTAATCATAACAATTATAAGGGCATTACTGCTACAGTTAGTATTTGCATATTTATTCTGTTTTACTTTTGAATGGGGTTTAAATGGAATATATGCCGGTATGATATTTGGAGCTTTCATAGGTTCATTAATTGGATATATATGGGCTAAAGTATTTATTATTAATAAATTAGAAAAAAGACATATTAAATCTGTTCATGAAATTATTAAACACGAATAATTTAATAAGGGAGTAGAATCATTAATTTAAATATTTAAGAATTTTATCTATATCCTTATCAATAATATCCTCATGTGTTGAATCAATATTAATAAACTCATAATCTGAAGATATTTCATCTAATTCTTCTTTAAATTTATTCGTTGTACTTAAATAAATAAGATGCGAATTTACTTTTGGTTTAGGTAAATTCCATCTATATTACTAAGTAAAACTTCTATAATTTTCTCGTCTAAATTTATCATTTAAAATATTTAAAATCAGAATTTTCATTCTTTAATAAAATTTAATAAATCAGAAACATTATCATAATCAGATAAAATAGATTCATGGGCTCTTTCAGCATTACTTTTATATTGTGAATTGATCATATAATTTTCAAAAGATTGCCTTAAAATGCCATCATCCACATAATCAATGTCAGTACCATCTAATAAACTAAGTAAATTGTCTACAATGATATTTAATGAATAATAATTAATATTAACTGATGTAAATCAATATATAAAAAAGTAGTATCGTCAATTCTATTCATGCTTGTTTGCCTTCAAGGTCGTCTGCTTCAATGATTGTGTTTCTTAGTGCAAATTTGTATGGTCAAATTAAGAATTAGAGATAGAGCATTTGAGAAGTATTTGTGCGACAAGCTAGGGTCTATCTCCCATTTAAATCAGTGAAATCTTATTTCAATCCCAGTTATGACGGGATTTTCCCCA
>ONIK01000027.1 GCA_900317865.1 uncultured Methanobrevibacter sp.
CGAATTATGTTATTATAGGATTCTCCACCTTTAAATTCGCCACCATTATAGGAAGACAAATAAATTGCATTTGCATCACCGGATTCAATGTTGTTATCGGCAATAATGTTATCGTTTGACCTTCCCACCAGTATTATAGGTACTGATCTTGTACCGTGGCCGTAGCTTGCACCATAACCTTTTAAAGTGTTATCATGAATGTTATTGTTATTAGCTTCCTCAATTATAGCTATAGGATATGATGACTGACCACCATTTTGTATATCATTATTATAAATTTCACAGTTGTCTGCACCTACAAGATAAATTCCCTGATGGAAATTTTCTGTATTTCTAATTTTCAAATCGTGAATTACACTTCCGGAAGCACCACTGTTAAGTCTTACAATACCATTAGAAATAGTACCCCCATTTCCCTGAAGAGTAATTTGCTTATTAATTATAAAATCTTTACCTGAAAAATCACCGCTTAATGTTAATGTATCTCCACTTTTAACAATAGAGCTCAATTCCCCAGAACTGGAGAAATATTGGCCATATGTTGCTGAAGTCACATCATATTCAGAAGCGGTTAATATATTATCCCCATTATCAATCTCATTAATAGCTATTGTTTCATTTAAATCATCAGCTGCACTTACTGCACCCAAAGAAACAATCAATAGCAATAAAAAGATTAATAACATATTTATTTTCTTTATCACATTAATCACATCATAATTTTATTAAAATACATTTGACTAAAAAATGTATCATAAGTTTAGTTATGTAATTAATAGATATATAAAAATTTCTAAAAAAAAGAATGATGATTTTAATAATCATCAAAATCGTCTTTATTTTTTGTATAACCCACCATAAATATTGCAATTAATGCAATGATTGCTGCGATTACAACGATAGGCATACTTGACTCGGAACTTGAAGGTCTTGCCGGAGCACTTTTTGAAACTTCATAAGCTTTAGAGTCACCAGATTGAGAAGCATCCTGACTTGCATCATTTTGGCTAGAATCACTTGAACTTGAACTAGCTGATTGTGCAGAAGCACCTGCAGTACTTTGAGAAGATGCAGGCTGGTCTCCAACCGGACTTGCACTGCCTGAAGATCCACCACCATTGTTTTCAGTGGTTCCGTTAACCAACATCTGTTCAGATGAAGGATTAGTATTACTTTGACCATCACCGTCAGTAGGCGCATCATCAGTTACATATAACGGATCAGTTAAAGTAGCTTTAGCTAAAATTTCAGCATATTTAGCTTTTTCACTTGGTGAAAGAGAACTTGCCTGAATAATTTTCATGTTAAAGTCCAAATTCTTACAAGTGTGGTGACAACAAGCAACACCATACATATTAGCCATTTTAATAATGTTGTTAGCTAACTCTTCGATTTGTTTAGCATCACCGTCCCATACTCCCTGATCGTTTAAATAAAACATCCAAGCAGCCATACTTTGCCATGCAGCAGCCTGTGCTGTTGACTGGACTGTTCCGGTTAAACCATTATAAGTTTGCGCAATTTGATTACCTAATTCTGAATTTAATTTTCCACCACTTAAAATTAAACCACCATAGAGGTTTTCCATATTTTTAGCATATGATAAAGAACCTGCTTGGGAATTAACTAACGGATTATAGTAATTAGGATTTAAAATCATACTACGAATCTCATAATCCAATTCTTCGCCATAGCTTCTTGAAACATAATTGTTCTGATTCCTAATATCAACAAATGCTGTATCCGGTTTAGCGCCAAGTGTACGTGCAGCGTTATATAATCCACCAAACCAATCATAATAATCGTCTGAATCGATGAATCTCCATGTACTATCAAAGTTTTGAGTAATTAAATCAACTTGTGAGAGCAATGTTTTATAAGCTTCTTTTTGAGGAGTTACAACTATATTACCTTTTGAATCCATATTCCAAGCGAATGAAACTTTATCAAGATAAATACTTGATGCTTCATCATTAACTGTTTCAATATTCCAGTCATTAGTACTTGGAATAAAGTTACTCATACCGGTACCTTCTAAAACAGCACCAGGAAGACCATACAATCTGTCGATTATTCCAGTCTGATTATAATGAAGTTTAAGATAATTTTGGCTAAAGTCTTCTCCTTCCGCATTAAGTGCAAGATTTACACCTGTAAGCAACCAGGTTAACCAGTCTTTATTACTTGTAACAATACTTGCGAATACATCTATTCTAGGTCTGTTTACAACACGGCCATCATGTAATTGAACAGTCAATTCATCAAGTGAAAGCAATTCAACACCAGTAACTTTACCATTTTCTGCCCAAATAGGCCTGCATCCAAGGAAGTATAAGAATTCTGCAATACCAATACCTTCAGTTCTTGATATTTCAGTACCCCAAAGGATTAATGCAGTTAATTTTGGCCATTCGCCATGTTCCTGCATATAGTCAGCTAAAAGCAAGTCAACAATTTTAACTGCAGATGCATAAGCTGATCTGGATGGCATTTTTGTTGAATCTGATGCAAAACCATCATAACCTGATGGAATAGAGTCACCGTAAGAAGGATCTGCGAATAAACCTGCAGCCAAATAATCGCCTTCAAGGGCTTTGATAATAGCGGCCCATTCATTATTGTTTTCAATATTGACAATAACACTAGCTGCATATAA
The DNA here is from genome assembly GCA_900317865.1 of uncultured Methanobrevibacter sp. Classification (GTDB taxonomy): domain Archaea; phylum Methanobacteriota; class Methanobacteria; order Methanobacteriales; family Methanobacteriaceae; genus Methanocatella. The sequence goes on from ONIK01000027.1 coordinate 2,657, forward strand.
TGTATCATTATAAAGAGCAGAACCTGCTTTGATATTATATTCTTTATTTAATGCTTCAACAGAAGTTCCGCATACTAAAGCAGTGACATATTCCTTTAAGAATGAAAGTACAGTTGCTTCAACAGATGCATATTGCTCAACATGACGAATATCATCATAGAAACTCATATCTGCCAAATTAGGATAGAAATGAGCCAATATATGATTATATATTCTAGTTTGAGAAGTTGTAACTGTAATCACTTCTTCAATAAGTTCATAACCGGTTAAAACCTTACCCAAATGATGGAGACCATAGGTATAGAAATCATCTTCCATGCCTTCCAAATAGGAATGCAATTCAGCAACATAATTATCAAATGTCTGATTTGATTCGTTGAATGTAGCAAAACCTAAAGATGGAGCTAAATCAATGATTAAAGCCTTATATTCTTCAGCGTTTGTACTTACATTAAGCTTAACCTGATCTCTGTAATGAGCAATATATTCTGATAATAAAGTATAATTACCATATAATGCGGATGAAACCATAGCAGGAGTCATGTGAGTAATCATTAATGGAGCAATTCTGTCACGAGCGACCATTGCTTCACCAGGGTTAGAAACAATATATGGATAAATTGTAGGATTTAAAGTTAACTCAAAAGTCCAATCCCCTTCCATTACACCGATATTTCTACCAGGTAACCATTCAAGTGTTCCGTGAGTACCCATGTTGATTACTGCATTAACATCAATAACCTGATCCAACCATTCATAGAATGCAACATACTGCTGATGAGGCGGCAATTTTAAATCGTGGTAATTTTGAACTTCTTCCCATCCTCTTGAAGGCTGGAATGTAATGAAAACATTACCGAACCACATACCCGGAATAACGATATAGGTATTGTTATATACCATAATCTCCCCAAGTCCGTCACCCCAACGGTCAATCATCCATTCATATAATGAAGGATTGATTTTTGCAGTCAAATCATAGAACTGGTTTAAATCAATTAGCTGTTTATGTGCCATCAAGAAATCAAAGTTTTCTTCCACATATTGGTTTAATAAACCTCGTGCCCAAGTACCTTTGTTACCAAATTGAACAATTAATTCAGTCAAATTGTACAAAGATGGAATATCTGAAATATTTCCAACATCAAATCCTGCATTATGCAATTGGAAAAGTAAATCATAAGTACTTTGGAATACATCCAAATATGATGCACCAATTTCTGCCTTACCTGGAGGGTAATTATATAATACAATGGAAACAATCTTATCAGCATTATCCATTTCTTTTAGCTCAGCCCACTGAATAGACAATTTAACCATTTTGTCTACACCTGACTGGATAACATGAGATTTACCCATACCGTCAACATATGATAAAACAATAGGGCCGTAGACACCTTCAAAACTTGGATAAGTTACTGAAAAAGTCCATTCTATTTGAGGACCAAGTTCATTAAGATAACTTGTTTCGGAAATATCATAAACACCTTTTAACACAGCAAGGTTAATATCTTCCAAATCACCTAAAGCAGAACCATTTGCATAATTTAAAGACCAACTATAAAGTGATGTAATTGCTGAAATACCAACAGTTGAAATATTGGTAATCTTATTTAAGATTGAAGACATGGACGGAGTTGTACCAGTTTTAAATACATTAAAAGCTGCTCTTCCATTAGCTTCATATTTTCTAATTAAAGAATCAACAACATCACCACCATAATAATAGGAAGCGATAGCAATGAATGGTTTATCATAAGTAATATTACCAATATAATCTTTTTCAAATGTTTTGAAAAGAGTTGTAGGATCCAAAATATTTTCTAACCAATTAGGATAATCCACAATCATCCAATTAAGACTTCCAACATTATCGGCACCATAACCAGGATTGTTTCTAATCCATTCATCAATCAACTTGCCATCAGGAATAATTGTATAAAGCCCTAAATCAGGATGGTAAAAACCACATTCCGGAGCCATTAAAGGAGCATTGTTTACATCCAATGTAGGATCAACATATTTAGAAGGATTAATTAAATAATACACATATTTTAAATAATTTTCCATATTCAGATTTAAAACATGAGACTCATTAATATCCTCTGCCTGGAAATAAGAACCAATATAAGTATTCTCTACAGTATGGAAAGTATTATTAGCCTCACTAGCTCCGACAATATGCATTCCAGTAGCATTTAAAATACTATCTGAATAAACACCGAATGTATATGCTACATTATAATTGATATTAGCCGGACAATCTTTCAAGACTTCTTTTAGATATTCCGCTGTAACGGTATGATATGAACCCTCGCCAAACATATCCAGTTGGATAAAGTTTGCATATTCAAATAACCATTCCCGAGTCATATCATAATCCATTGTACTTATATAAGCAACCCTTTTTGACAATTCCATTAAAATATCAACTTTTTCACTATGTGAACCATAATCTACAAGCAATAGTATATCAGGAATGAACATGTAATCAATAGCTTGAGTATTTCTTGCTGACAAATCCACATTCTCCCTGTGAGACTCATATGTGGAATATTTAATCTCAACATTATAAACTGCTAAGTTCAAATTGGAAACGGCAACATTACCCTCACTATCTGTTAATCCTGAAAATACCAAATTGTTAGATGAATCATATACTGAAACACTTGCATTGGCCAGGTTTACACCATCTTCGCTCCACGTATTATTTGCAGCGACAAAAGAGTCACTTACATGAACATTAATGCTTCCCGGCGCACCCAATAATCCAGAAGAATCTGAACCGGACGCAAGTAAAGTTGAATTATCCTCTGCAGAAATTGCACTTAACGATAATAAAAGCATTACTGAAATTATTAGAATAAACAACAACTTATTACCTAACTTTTTGATATTTTCACCCCCTTTCATGCCAATTATAAAATCATAGTAAGATTAAAAAAATATCCACTATAACTGTAATATATTGCTTACATAATATATATAATTTAGTAAGGTTAAAATCAATTTGATTTTTTAATCCAATACAGTTGTATAAAAATAGTTAATTTCAAAAAAATACTGGCGTGAACATATCTTTCATTTTTTCAAAGACAATTAGTAAAACATATTAAATTTTATAAATAAAATTATTAAATGTATGACGAAATGCCATATAAAAAAATAAAAAAGGATGTTAAATTTATGAAAAAAAAATATTTTCTTTTAATCTGTTTGACATTATTTATTATATCGATAGCAGCAGTTTCTGCCAGCGATATAGGACAGACAGATGAGGATACAGACATAATGGCTGTATCAAATGATGACGTACTTGGAGACAGTGTCGATTCAGGTACATTTAGTGAATTACAGGAAAAAATAAACAATGCCAGTGAAGGTTCAACAATTGAATTATTAAATAATTATACTTATGACGATACCTTCCAGGCTGATGGAATAATGATTAATAAAAGTTTAACTATTGAAGGAAATGGTTTTACTATAGACGGAGCAAATAAAGCCAGAATATTTTTCATTAATGCTACACATGATATTACATTGAACAATATAGTGTTTGCAAACGGATTATCCGAACTGGGTGGAGCCATATTATTCAACCAGAGCATTACTGAAGTCAGTATTTCAAATTCATTATTTACAAACAATTCAGCCCCTAGTAATAGTGCCGGTGGAGCAATTAACTTCAATTTTGATGCATCATATATTTTATTTGAAAATACCACATTTGAAAATAATTATGCAGGATACGGTGGAAGTATTACATTTGATAATAATGCAAGATTCATTCAATTTGACGGATGTAATTTCAGAACAAATAAAGAACGTGAAAGTAAGATAATTGGCGGAGGAGCACTCTATTTCATCAAAGATGCGGGAGCTGTCTTTATAGAGAACTGTGAATTTGATAATCTCACTGCAAATACCGGTGGGGCAATGCATTTTGAAGGAAAATTTGTATTATCCATGATTAACAATACAAAATTCACAAACAACAAAGCTCAGACCAAAAATACCGCATATGGTGGAGGAGCAATAAGCATTGAAGGAAATGCAGATTTTACTGGCATATTTGACAGTGAATTTATAAACAACTCTGCTACAACCCATGGTGGAGCAATTAAAATTATGGGAAATACCACCACATTAGGTATTAATAATACCGTATTTGATGGAAACTACGCACCATATGCAGGTGCATTATGCCTCAAAGGTGCAGAAAATCTTATTATATCCGATTCAAACTTCACAAACAATAAAGGAACCGATGAAGACATTGTTGGTGGAGGAGCAATATACATAATAGGAAACTTGACAGAATCCACGATTATGAACTCAAAATTTGAAAATAACAGCGCACGTACCGGTGGAGCAATATTTGTAGAAGGTAATTTGAACACTACAACATTCAATCACAATCAATTCACAAATAACTCCGCATTTACAAATAACACCAAATACGGTGGAGGAGCAATCGCAGTAGAAGGAAACGCAACAAACAACAACTTTGAAAAAACAATATTTGCATTTAATACTGCTACAACTCACGGAGGAGCAATTAAATTTATGGAAAATGACGAAAATAACACATTTGTGGACTGTATATTTATTGATAACTATGCACCATACGGAGGATCAATTGCAGTAAGTAACAAAAGTAAAAAGCTCAATTTGACCCGTTGTATTTTCGAAATGTTTAAAGAGCCAGAGGAAGACATCATTGGTGGAGGAGCAATATACTTCATTGATGATTTAAATGGATTATACATGACCAATTGTGTTTTTGAATCATTCACTGCACGTTCAGGTGGAGCAATCTATGTGGAAGGAGACGTGAACATCGCATTAATAAATAAAACTGCGTTTATTAACAACAAAGCAACCACCAACAACACATATTACGGTGGAGGAGCAATAGACGTCGAAGGAAATGCTCAATTACTAATAATAACTGAAAGTAATTTCACAAACAATAGTGCACAAACCCACGGTGGAGCAATCAAACTCAGAGGAAACAACAGCTATATAGGAATCGCCAAATCAATATTTGACGGAAACTACGCACCATACGCCGGAGCAATATCCCTTGGAAATACACAAACACTCCTTATATCATATAGCAAGTTTACAAACAATAAAGGAACCGATGAAGACATCGTTGGCGGAGGAGCAATATACGTAATAGGAAACCTCACCAAAGCAAATATATACGAAACAGACTTCATAAATAACAGCGCACGTACCGGAGGAGCAATATTTGTAGAAGGAATTATGGATAACAGCAAATTTAGAGAAACCTATTTCATAAACAACTCAGCATTTACAAATAACACCAAATACGGTGGAGGAGCAATCGCAGTACAAGGAAACGCAACAAACAACAACTTTGAAAAATCAATCTTTATGGAAAACACTGCTACAACCCACGGAGGAGCAATCAAATTCATGGACAACGACGAAAACAACACATTCAACAAATGTATCTTCATGGACAACTATGCACCATACGGAGGATCAATCGCAGTAAGTAACAGCAGCCAAACACTCAACATAACCGACTGTATCTTCACAAACACCAAAGAACCTGAAAAAGAAATCATCGGCGGAGGAGCAATATACTTCATAAGCGATGCAAACGAACTATACATAACCAACTCTGAATTCAAAGCACTCACCGCACGCGCAGGAGGAGCAATCTACATAGAAGGAGACCTAAACGGTACAGTAATCGCCGAAACCAACTTCATTGACAACAAAGCAACCACCAACAACACATATTACGGTGGAGGAGCAATAGACGTCGAAGGAAATGCAAAAGATGTAGTAATAATCGACTCCAACTTCACAAACAACAGCGCACAAACCCACGGAGGAGCAATCAAACTCAGAGGAAACAATACAAATATAGTAATATCCTCATCATTTGACGGGAACTACGCACCATACGCCGGAGCAATATCCCTTGGAACCACAGAATCACTTTATATATTCGATTCAAACTTCACAAACAACAAAGGAACCTCAGCAGATATTATCGGCGGAGGAGCAATCTACATAATAGGAAACCTCACCAACGCACGAATACTCGAAACAGAATTCATAAATAACAGCGCACGTGCCGGAGGAGCAATATTTGTAGAAGGAATTATGGATAATAGCACATTCCTAAAATCATTCTTCCAAAACAACACTGCATTTACAAATAACACCAAATACGGTGGAGGAGCAATCGCAGTACAAGGAAACGCAACAAACAACAAATTTGAATTATCAACCTTTGTAAAAAACACTGCTACAACCCACGGAGGAGCAATCAAATTCATGGACAATGATGAAAACAACACATTCCAAGCATGTATGTTCGCAAATAACTATGCACCATACGGAGGAGCAATTGCAACAAGGAACAACAGTACATCACTTAACATAATAAACACAAGATTCATATCAATCCCAAATAGAACAGAACTTCCATTTGAAGTTATTGGTGGAGGAGCAATATATTTCATAAGCGATGCAAATCAGTTATACATAAAAAATACTGATTTCAGCAACAATACTGCACGTGCCGGAGGTGCAATATTCGTAGAAGGTGACTTGAAAAACTCAGAAATAACCGGTACTCAATTCCTTAATAATACAGCAACCACCAACAATACCAAATACGGTGGAGGAGCAATCGCAGTACAAGGAAACGCAACAAACAACAAATTTAATGTTTTATTATTCGCAGCAAATACTGGAACAACACATGGAGGAGCAATCAACTTCATGGGAAATGCCATTAACAACACATTTGTAGATTGTGAATTTTTAAACAATAATGCAAAATACGGTAGCGATATAGCTGTGAATAAAAACACAGAAAACCTCAATTTCGGCCAATGTAATTTCAAATCATCTTCTGAAGCTGCTCAGGAGGTTATTGGCGGAGGAGCATTGTACTTCATTAATAATGTAACTAACATAAACATCGACGAATGTAACTTCACAGACTATACTGCACGTGCCGGAGGAGCAATATCATTCGAGAAAACAGTTGAAAAGTCCGTAATACAAAATACCCTATTCACAAACAATACAATTACCACACAAAACTGGAATTACGGTGGAGGAGCAATATTTATTGAAGATACTGCTTCAGACCTTACCATTAGAAACTGTGAATTCATAAACAATACTGCAAGTACAGAAGGTGGAGCCATATTTATTAACAATGGAGAAAAAGTTTTAATAGATGGCGTCACATTTAGCAAAAACACTGCAGAAGACGGAAGAGCACTTTATCTTAAAGATGGTAATAATGTGACAATACAAAATTCAGCATTTGTAAACAATACAGGATTTGGAGCAGAGATACATTATGCCGGAAATATTATATCCAGCATAATCAATTCAACATTTGACGGAACAAAACACATTGTTGCAGACGAAACTGCAATATTGACACTATCCAACAACAAAGAATTAGATCCATATCTCGATGATGATTACTTCATTTATAATGAAGGTGCATTATTCCTTGAAAACAATACATTATCAAATGTAATATACAATAACGGAATGATTTTCAGCCCAACAACAATGACCACATTACTTAATGAAACATATAATACAACAGAGTCATTTATCTATTTGAATGCATACTGTGAGGATGATAATGGAAACAGTATTGTAAGTGACTACGGAACATTCCATATAAATGACAATGAGCTTAAAGTATTCTATGATGATAACACCCTCATTGGAAATACAATTTTACCTGAACATGGCAGCTATTTAATTTATACAACAACATATGGACTATTATATGGCTGTACTCAAAAATATGCTATAATAAACTACAACCCTAAAAAAGATATAATCATTAATGCCAGTGACATTGAACTAGAAATTGGCCAATATGGTGAAATTGAAGTGGAATTGTCTGAAAATGCAACCGGAACAGTAACCGCAGTTGTTGATGATGAACAATACATGGCACCTGTCAAAGATGGAAAAGCAACAATCATAATTCGACCTTTAGAACCTGGAGAATATGAAGCATTCATCTACTATTCAGGTGACAATAATTATCAGAGCAACCATACAACTTCTGTAGTAACCGTTCTTGATAAAATATCCGTTGTTGCACCAGATGTGACAAAATACTATCACGGTCCTGAAAGACTTGTTGTAAATGTAACACAATCCGGAAAAGCAATTGCCAATGCTACCGTCGAAATCACAATCAATGGCGGAACATATACAAGACAAACTGACGAAAACGGTACTGTATCCCTTGGTTTAAACCTAGAAAGTGGCAGTTATATTGCAACTGTTAAAGTGGACGATATTGAAGTTAATACAAACGTTACAATATTGCCTACCGTCAACGGAACAGATGTCACTAAAGTATTCAGAAATAATACTCAATACTATGCAACATTCCGTGACAGCCAAGGTAACTATCTCAAAGACGGTTCAAATGTCAGATTCAACATCAATGGTGTAATGTATGACCGTAAAGTTTCCGGCGACAAAGGTTTAGCAAAATTAAATATTAACTTGCAACAAGGAGATTATATAATCACCGTAATGAACCTTGTAACTGGAGAAAATACTGCAAATAACATTACAGTCATTCCAAGAATCATTGAAAACAATGATATAACCAAATACTACAGAAACGGAACACAATATACAGTTAAAATCATTGGAGATGACGGCAAACCTGTCGGTGCAGGCGAAAGTGTAACATTCAACATTAACGGTGTATTCTACACCCGCCAAACCGATGCAAACGGCACCGCTAAACTAAACATTAACTTGCAGCCTGGAGACTATATCATTACTGCTGAATACAAAGGATGTATGGTGTCCAACAACATCAAAGTCTTACCTGTATTAACTGCTACTGATTTAGTCAAAAAATACGGTACAATGACTCCATTTGAAGCAAACTTGGTTGATGGTCAAGGTAAAGCCTACGCAAACCAAAAAATAGAATTCAATATAAATGGTATATTTTATTACCGTAACACAGACAATAACGGTGTTGCAAAATTAAACATTAATTTAATGGCCGGAGAATACATTATTACTTCAACATACAATGCTTGCAGTATAAGTAATAAAGTAACCATTATACTTTAAAAGAGATTATTTTAATCTCTTTTTTCTTATTTTTTTAAAACAATAGCATCATTAATCATTTCAATCAATGCCTTATTTATAGGATTTATCAGAGAAAATTCATTTTCCTTAGGCAATTGTGAACTTAAAGGAAATACCTGAAGAGCAGACATGCACAAATCAGTTGATCTTATTGCAAAATAAGAGTAATACTGACCTTTATCATATTTTACAATCAAACCCAAATCATCAGTTGGCTTATGGCCAGGGATTCCTTCCTCTTCATATATTCTAAATAATTTGGTTGAATCTGCACTAACTAAAACATATTGCCTTTCAAAATACAGCTCATCTGCCTCCAATTCATAATCATCATATTCGATTATTTCATCAATTGAATCCGGCGAAATTCTCATTTCACCATTACAGTATGCAAGTGAAATATAAATACCTTCATCATCCAAGGCTTTTGATATTATATCAAAGTAAAAATTATCCAATTTTAATTTGGGAGGATTTTCTCCAAACAAAGTATCTATTGGAAGAGTGTAAGAACCGTTTTGAATTACACTACAGTAAAAATGTTCTTCACCCAAATAACCTGCTGTTACTGCTTTTTCTATTGTTTTTTTAACATCAATGTCAACTTTTTCAAGATTTTGAGCAAGTTCAATGGCTTGTTTATCATTAATCAAATTCAACACCTTCAATTATATTCTGAATTTCAATGCATTTATAAATAAACACAAGTTAGATACAAATACATTTAAATACTACTTATTATAATTATAATTTAGAGGTGAAAATATGCGCAAATCTGTAATTGGTATACTACTATTATCAATTGTAATTGTCGGTATTGCTTTACCTGCAGGGTTTTCTGCCCAATCAGGAAAACAAGTAATTACCTATGGTGAAACGACTTACAACAATCAAAATTATAAGTCTGCTGTGGATAGCTTCTTTAATCAACAAGCTCACATTGATGTGAAAAATGTAAACTCAAAAATTATTACTGCATCTGACGTGAACAAAATTTCAAGTACAATAAGTCACAAAACTTACAGTTCAAACCAAATATATTCCTGTGCATTTGTTGACTTAACCGAATCCGGAAATATTAAAGTGACTGTGGATACATCAAAAATCACTACAGTAACTGCAGACATGTACATCACAGCATTAAAATCCGCAGGAATAACCAACGGACACATATATGTAACCAGCCCAGTATCTGCAACTGGTGAATCCGCACTTGCTGGAATTATGAGTTCCTATGAAGCAGCAACTAACACAACCATTCCGGAACCTGTAAAAGAGGCTGCTACTACAGAAATTCAAACTGAATCAGATATTGTTCAAAAAGATAATGTTTCAGCAGACCAATTAACAAAATTGGTTGATAATGTGAAAGGGACTGTTCAAAAGAACAATATTACTGACCACAAAACTATCGTGAATATAATTCAAAACTACACAATTAACAATAATATTAACCTGTCAAACAGCAGTATTGAAAACCTTGCTACAAGTATCGGTGGAGTTCAATCTGTACAAGGACAAGTTTCAAACTATACAAATCATGTAACTAATGTTATAGGAAACAACTCCGGCGGTTTTTCATTAGACGGACTATTTTCTAAATTAGGATTAAAATCCTAATTTATTTTCTTTTTTAACCTAAATTATCCAAGTATTACCAATACCCGCCATTATCCTAAATTTGAACTACCAGAATATTATATCACCAATTATATATCGAAGATATACATAAAATATATAATTAAGTGATAATTTATGTCAAGTAATAAGAAAAGTCAATGGGACAGTAACCTAACATTTATTTTAGCAATGATTGGTTCCGCTGTTGGTTTGGGCAATATATGGAGATTCCCAAATGTATTGTACTCCCACGGTGGCGGATCGTTTATGATACCATATATCATATCATTATTTCTTTTAGGAATATCATTTGTCTTGGTTGAATATGCAGTAGGGTTCAAATTCAGAACATCATTATCAAAGATTTTATACAGCATAAACAGCAAGTTGGAGCCAGTGGCATGGATAGTTTTAACGATAGTGTTTCTAATAACAACATATTACATATGTGTAGTAGGATGGGATTTAATATACCTGGTTTTAAGCTTTACAAAGGCATGGGGTTCAAATCCGGATTTATACTTTTCACAAAATGTTTTACATGCATCAGATTCAATATCAGGAATATTTACAATAGTGCCGAATGTTTTAGTATCTATTGTAATCATTTGGCTTGCTGTATGGGCCATTATCAGGGCAGATTTGAATAAAGGAATCGGAAAGGTAAGCAGAATTTTGCTTCCCATTCTTTGTGTAATCGTAGTAATATTTGTCATATATTCCCTAACACTTCCCGGAGCATCCATAGGATATTCGCAGATATTCAGTCCGAACTGGTCTGCTTTAGCTGATCCTGATGTATGGCTGGCAGCATTCGGTCAGATTGTATTTTCCCTAAGTCTGGGAATGGCAATTGCCCTTACATATGCAAGCTATCTGCCGGAAGGTTCCAAACTGGTAGACAATGCACTGTTAGTGGCATTTTCAAATTCAGGATTTGAAATTTTCAATTCAATAGGAATCTTTTCAATATTGGGATTCATGGCCATGACAAGCGGAATTGCATTTAACGACCTAGTAACAGAAGGAACAGGCCTTGCATTTGTAGTTTTCCCGCAGGCACTTAACATGATGCAGACAGGATTTATTATAGGTCCTTTATTCTTCCTGTGCATATTATTTGCAGGAATCACATCAGCAATTGCGCTTCTTGAAGGAGTATGTTACTCAATTTCTGAAAAATTTGATTTCTCCCGTAAAAAAACAGCGGCAATAGTCTGTACTGTAGGATTCCTAATCTCAACAATTTTTGCAACGGCTTCAGGAAGTTTCATTTTGGGAATATTTGACGCATTTTTAAACAACTTCGCATTGCTCTTTGCAGTTTTACTTGAATGTATAATATTCGGCTGGGTATATGACTTTGACGAATTAATGACAACATTAAACAACAATTCCAGAATAAAAATAGGCAAATCATGGAAAATAATCATTAAATACATATTGCCTGCTTGTATTTTCGGTTTGTGGGTTCAGGGAATACTGACAACCTTTGAAGAAGAAGACCCTGTAAGTATCACAATAAGAACCATATTGCTTGCAGTAATTTTAATACTTCCATTCATACTTTCAAGGTTACCTGCAAAAAATGAAGATTTCTACGAAAAAATTCAATAGCAAATACTTAAAGATAGATATTATTAAAATATATGTTTTTATAATAATATCTATTTTAATTAACCATTACAATATTTTAATTCAAGCTATGAAATAACTAAATTATTTTTAATTAGTAAATATAGATATAATTGTGTAGTTTATTATGAAATGGAAAATTGGAAATGTCAAAATAGATAATCAGGTAGTTCTGGCTCCAATGGCAGGAATATGTGATTCTGCATATAGAAGAATAGTAAAATCAATGGGCTGCGGACTGATAGAAACGGAAATGGTTTCAACAAGAGCTGTGATGCATTTAAATAGAAAAACACGAGAAATGCTAACTATGACAGATTATGAAAGGCCCATAGCACAGCAGATATTCGGATCAGACGTTGAATCCTTTAAAACCGCTTCCACATACATTTGTGAAAACATGAAGCCAGACATTTTAGACATTAATATGGGCTGTCCAGTGACGAAAGTGGCCGTTAAGTCCGGAGCGGGAAGTGCACTGCTTAAAGACCCTCAAAAAGCATCAGAAATCATCAAAACAGTAGTCGATACAGCAGATATTCCGGTGACAGTTAAAATAAGAAGCGGATGGGAGAAAAACAATGCACTGGAGATGGCAAAAATCATAGAGGAGTCCGGTGCTTCAGCCATTACTGTTCATCCGCGTACAAGACACCAGAGATACGATATACCTGCAGACTGGTCAATAATAAAAGACGTTAAAGAAGAAGTATCCATACCAGTAATTGGAAATGGAGACATAAGAACATGCTTTGATGCAAAAGAAATGATAGAATACACAAATTGTGATGCAATAATGATTGGAAGAGGAGTTTTGGGAAATCCATGGATTATAAAACAGTGCATAGATTATCTGGATTATGGAATAAAACCTGAAAGAATACCGTCACAGGAAAAACTGGACATGTTTAAAAGGCATGCATCATTAATTATGGACAATTACTCCGATAAGGTATTGATGCACAAATTAAGAACAAACGCAGCATATTACATGAAAAATCTCCACGGAAGCGTAGAGATTAAAAAACAGATTTTCCAAACAAACACAAAAGAAGAGCTGTTTGATTTGCTTGAAAATTACGTCAAAGATTTAAAATATTAAATAAAATGCTGAAAACATCACTTTTTAATTAGTCTCACCAAAGACAACGTGCCCAGAGCCACAGTAATTGTCTCCACAGCCGCTGAAGTGAAATCCAGAATAGCCAAAAAATAGACTATATATATCAAACTGTTGACAATAAAACTTACCTTAATCGATTTGATTGATTTAAGAGTATAATTGCAAACAGTAATCTGTACAATTGCAACAACAGGCAGCAAACCGATGAATCCCATGGTATTTACCAGAACACCTAAAACAACGGATATTATCAGGAAAAATATTGTCCAGTTAAATGTAAGTCTGTCCTTATACACCATTGCATTTCTGGCAGATGCAATGGACAGCGTAGTTACACCAGTCCATGAAAGAAAGAAAACAGAAGATATAGCAAGCACGAAAGCATTTAAAAACTGGTACTTATATGCCTTTTTTACATCATTGATGCAGTAGCTGACAATCAAAAATATCCCTGCAATAAAGGATATTCCGTTACCAACCAAAATGTTCCATGCCAAATCCATCTACATCAATCATATAATTTTTTCTGTAATCTCAACGGCTGAAGCAACCATTTTAGGGCAGATTTCCTTAAAGAGATTATTGTTCCGTGCTTTTTCAACACCTTCAGGAGTGCTGATATCACACTCAAGCAAATCCCTGCAGATAAATGATCCGTTTTCATTTTTAAATTCTGAAAAAAACCTGTTTGAAAGCTCATTACAGACATTCTTATCATCACCATACTTCAAGCCTATGGCCATCAAAGCACCAGTACATGCTCCGCAGACTTCACCCTGACGCATACCGCTGCCAAAGCATGCCCCAATCTTAAAGGCATCGCTTTTGGAAAGTCCAAACTCTTCACAAAACACTGCAAATACTGCCTGTGAGCACACATATCCATTATCAAATAAGTCAACCGCTTCTTCAATACGAGTCATAAAAATAGATATGAACTTTATTCAATTTAAAATTTTTCTAAGTTCATTAATATTCAATTCAACAAATTCTCTGTATTTAGGATTAGATAATATTTTATATTGTTTCATATTGCTTTTTTCATAGGCATCTTCCATCATTTTCTGCAAATCATCAATATCACTATTCAATATGATATTTAACATCTCCCTTTCATGATTGGTTAATTTTTCCAGATGCTTTACAATACGTGAATGGAACTTTAAAACAAGATTTGAATTTTTTTTAGCCATCCTTTCAAGCAGGAAAGCTGGAGCCAATGCAAAAAGTTTCTGATACCTTTCAATATCTTCATATGTAATTTTATCCCGCATGAAATTCCCCCTTCTTTCACATATAATATATGAAAATCAAAATATTTAAAATTAAAACATCAATCCCAACAAAAAATATACGGATAATCCATTCACAAGATGATAATAATCACCAATGCAGAGAATAATCAAATCTGCATTTGTATAAGCGCCATGACCATTTTTTCGGCACCTATAAATGTGGCCATAGCCAGCATAGCGCATGCAAGGACAAACGTAACAATCCAAATTTTAACATCCCACTTAAAAACATTAAGTCCATCCAATGTCCAAAGAGGCAATAGATTAAATGCAGCCAAAAAGCTATTAACAGAAAATCCTACAGTGTTAATCAAAAATATTAAATTAAAAACAATAGAATAACTCCTTAATGGATATATTAAAGCTGCAATTACTATAAATAATAATGCAAGAGCCATATTTGCCATTGGCCCGGCAACTGCAGTTCTACCCTTTATCTCATCAGAAACATCATCAGCATCGATTTCGATTAAACCCACAAATGCCAATACGAACCCCAATAAAGAAGAAATAAATGTAATCAGCAATCCAAGAGGCCACAGTTTAAATTCAGCATTGTAACCATACTTTATTGCCACGAATTTCTGCGCAAGCTCACGCAGTATAAAACCCAAACCAACACCAACTGTTACAATAGGCAAAATTGAAATAGCATCATGAAAGTTCATTTTAACGGTCGATATTGTAAAACATAGGGACAATATAACAAATGAAATTATCAAATCCCTTATTTCATTACGTGCATATTCAACCATAATAATAATTATTAATTTTTATAAATAAAATATTTTTTATTGATTTTTGAATATAAAAATAAGTAAAACAAATACAAATGCATAATTTTCTTTTTAATATTTGTTATTTTATTCGCCTTTCATAGTCCAAATGAATTCCAATATGGCCAATTCCAAGTACCAGTGTCGCAAAAATCAAGAAGGGATTCATTTCATAGATTCCCAAAAATATAAATGCCAAAACGGGAAGGGTTGCGCCTGCAACTGGAATTCCCAGAAAGTCAGAATACATGTCTTTCATTGTTTTAGGACTTCTGAAGTACTTAATCCAATACAATTCATAGAGTATCATAAATATGAAAGCCAGAACCAGCACCAATATCCATGGAGTAATGCTGATATTATCTGCAAAAAATAGGGAACAGACAACCAAAACCTGCCCAATTCGTTCAATTAAAGATAAAGTCCTATTTTCATCTTTTGAATAAATATCATAATCTTCAGGTTTGTTTTTCGCCCAAATGATGTTTGGAACAAAAAGCATTATCAGAAATATTAAAGAAATATATGAAAATCCGAAATTCATTTAAATACAACCGACTGTTTCAATTTACATCACATACTTCAAAATTAATCAGAATAATAATTAGAGCAGGATTTCATTTCCTAAATTTAAGCCCCACTTTAAATGCTTTGGCAATGAAATCACCAATTTCAAAATAACTATGGCTTACATCATCATAACATAGTGGATTTAATTTTTCATATGAAATTTTTCCTTCATCGTTTAAAACATCCTCTTCTGCCTGAACATTAACAATTTCACCCGTTATTTGAGTGTGTGATCCAACTTCCGCAGTGTGCATGACCCTACATTCAAGAGATATTTTAAACTCATTAATTATTGGTGCATTAACTTTTTCAGCATCATTAAAAGTAAATCCAACATCCTGAAGCTTGTTTGTATCATATCCTGAAGCTATTCCAATATAATCAGCTTCAGCCACATGTTCAGCACTGGGAAATGCAAGAGTAAATTCATTGGAATTTAAAATACTTTTCAGAGTTTTTCTTTTTAAAGTAGTGTTAATGGCTATCATTACTGCAGGAGGATGATGAGAACACATTGCAGCAAAGGCAAGTGTACAGCAGTCTGCATTGCCTTGTTCGTCATATGCGGATGCAACAACAGCAGGTGCCGGAAACATCATTGATTTTGGATTTATATTAACTTTCATGATACTACATTTATTTCCAAATAATATAAAGTTAATTGATAAATATAATCCATTAAAAAAAGCAGGAATTAAAATAATTA
>ONIK01000003.1 GCA_900317865.1 uncultured Methanobrevibacter sp.
AAAAAAAAGAAAATAATAGCTATTCGATAAGAATAGCTGGTTTATAAGGCATTGCATTTTTAGCCTTGTTTTGTGGATCATATGAGTCATCTGTGTGTACGATAACTTCACTTGATACTTCATTAGAAATGTATTCCAAAGCATCATCGATAATTTGAGCTTCATCGATTTTACCCACATATTTGGTTTTAGTCATTTCACGGCCTATTTTTTTAGCTACAGCAGCTATTTCTTTTTTATCATCATAAATGTTAGCTCCAATAGCTCTGCCCATGATTTGACCGATATCCGGTTTTCCAACTTCGTCTGCTATTTTGTATAAGTCCCATTTCCAATCAGGAGCCAGATAAATGTGTACTTTCTCAGCATCATCTCCAACCATCTTTTTGATTTGATTTATATCTTTAATGAGATTTTGGACTAGTTCTTCTGATTTTTCAATTTCAAGACTTATTGAGCTTTCATCAGCTTTCGGCCATTGAGCAGTACTTACAAAGCCTTCTCCACCATATGTTGACCATAATTCTTCACATGTGTGTGGTGTAAATGGTGCAAGTAATCTGATCCATGATTCTAAAACTGTGGATAGGACATAAATTACTGCAGGGTCTTTTTTGTCAAGCAAATGATTTACTCTGTATAAGTAATGATCGATGTCCTTTTTAAGTAAGAATAATGATTCCTGTAAAGCTTTTCTTGTTTGGAAAACTTCTAAAGCTTCAGTTGATGCCTTGATGTGTTGATTTAACTGACTTAACATCCATAAGTCGATAGTTCTTGTCAAATCGACTTTTTCTATATTTGTCAAGTCAAGTGCAGAACCTTTGATTTCTTCAACTTTACCTGCAAATTCTCTAAACCATTCAAGTCTTCTTTTAGTTCCAAGAACTTCTTTTTCTCTCCAATCGAAGTCTTGCCATGGTTCTGCAGAGGCCATTAAGAATAATCTTACAACATCTGCAGTATAATCCTCAATCGCATCTTTTAAAAGGATAACATTTCCTTTTGATGATGACATTTTATTTCCTTCTAAAAGGCCCATTCCGAATACTACAGTTCCTTTAGGCCATTTATCTTCAGGGAATATTGCACTGTGGTGGAACATTAAAAAGCTTAAATGATTTCCAACAAGGTCTTTTGCAGATAATCTCCAGTCAAGAGGATACCAATAGTTAAATTCATCTTGTATCTCTTTAACAATTTCCGGCGCAACTTTTATGTCATCTGAATCTTTATTTAAATAAATTTTATCAAAGAATGCACGATTCAAATCATCCGGGTCCATATCTTTTAAAAATCTTGCTACTGAATAGTAGGACATGTATATTGTTGAATCGGTTAAAGGTTCGATTAGCCATTGATTGTCCCAAGGAAGTCTGGTTCCAAGTCCGACCTTTCTGGAACATGCCCAGTCATCTAACCAGTCAATGTAATAATTGAAATTGTTTTTAATTTCTGGAGGAATGACAGTTTCCCTGTTTAGGACTTCATGGGTTTTTTCTTTCCATTCTGGATTTGAATATTTCATGAACCATTGATCATCCATGATTTTAACAACACAGTTATTTCCGCATCTGCATACAACTGGTCTTTCAGCAAAATCATACATTATTGTAGCCATATTTTTGGATATTAGCTCCTCTTTCAATTCTTCACGAGCAAATCTGACTTTTTTACCACCAAAGCCTGGGATGCTATCGAGTATAGTACCTTTACTGTGCTGGATTTTATACAATTCATTTGTTGCTTCGTGTAATTTTTCATCGTTCTGGTCAGTAATTCCCAATCTTTCAATAATGTCTGCTGCAGGGATTTCTCCATATCCTTTGACGGTACAAACAGGAATTGGAACTACATTTTCAATAATTCCTTCTAAATTATATTTTGATATTAATTCTTCATTTTTCTTCAGGTCTTGAAGAGCAATGTAATCTGCAGGTGCATCTGCAGGTTCTGAAAATACTACACCACTACCGTAGGATGCACTAACGAAACTTGCTGGGAAAATTGGAATTTCATCACCAGTAAATGGATTTATTGCCATTTTACCGATTAAATCATTTGGATTAATCTCAGATATGATATCTAAGTTTTTAATTTGTTGCTCTAAATTGTAATGGGCCTCTTTTGTCACTACCCAATTTTCACCATTGGCATTAACTAAAACATATTCAACATCAGGATTTAACCAGATATTTGTAGCACCAACGATGGTTTCAGGTCTTAATGTTGCTGTAACAAGGATTTTGTCTTCAATTTTGAATTTTAATAATGTTAATTCATTGACTCCAACGCCCTCGCCTTCAAGTAAATCGTGGTCTCCTACTGGATTGTCACAATTTGGACAGTATTTGACTGGGTGTTCTCCTTTTTGAATCAGTCCTTTTTCATATAATGTGGTTATTTGCCATTCAATAAATTTTTTATATGTCGGATCAATTGTTCTGAATTCACGTCTCCAATCGATGGAATAACCCATATCATGCATTACTTCATTATATTCACTACTGAAGTATCTTACAATGTATTCTGGATCTTCTAATTTAGGTAATTCCTCTTTTGGAACTCTGTGGACATTTTCATATAAATCAAGAGTCCATGGGTCTTTTCTTTTAATTCTGTCTGCTATTCCAATAACTGGTGCACCGGTTACATGCCATGCCATAGGGAATAATACGTTGTATCCTTCCATTCTTTTGAATCTTGCATAAACATCAGGTACTGTGTAAGTACGACCATGACCAATGTGCATTGCACCACTAGGGTATGGAAAAGCTACTGTAATAAATAATTTTTCTTTGTCGTTAGGGTTTGATTCAAATAATTTTTCATCAGCCCATTTCTTTTGCCATTTTTTTTCAGTCACTAAATCACCATTATACTCTTTTTAGGGCTTTCGGGAACTTTACTTTTATGTTGATTCCTTTGAACTCTATCTATGATATCATTAATTTCATCAACGTCAATATCTAATTCTTCTGCAATAGAATCGGCAGCAATGTCTTTTTCTATGTATCTGTATAAGATTTTATCGAGTAATTCATATGTCATTCCTATTTCGTCTTCATCGGTTTGGTTATTCCATAATCCTGCTCTAGGAGGTTTATCGATAATTTCTTGAGGAACATTTAAATACTTGGCTAATTCATAAACATCGGTTTTATATAAATCTCCAATCGGTTCGATATCACAGGCACCGTCTCCGTGTTTTGTAAAGTAACCGATTACGATTTCACTTTTATTTCCTGTTCCATTAACTAAGTAATTTTTTGAATTAGCATAAAAATAAATTATTGACATTCTTATTCTAGCTTTAAGATTTCCAATAGCTAATTTGTCTTCTTCTAATTGTGCAACTGATAAGAATTCGTTTAAGATACTATCAATAGCCATTTCTTTATAGTTTATTCCTAATATCTGTGCTATTGCAGTACCATGAAGTTTATCTTCTGTTGGTGTTGTTGTGGAAGGTAATACCACTCCAAATACATTTTCTTTTCCAACAGCTTCACAAGCTAAAAATGCAGCTACTGTGGAGTCGATTCCTCCACTTAAACCAATTACAAGTCCATCTGCATTTGCTTCTGATACTTTATTTTGAACGAATTCGACTATATCATTTTTTGTTTTTTCTACATCTAATTTTGGAATTTCGTTCATATCAAACACCACTTAATTTTTCATTAGTAATTAATATGATTCTTTTATTATATAATATATTATTATGGATTATGTAGGATTATTATCTGCTAAAATTTTTTTATTGGTATATTTTAAAAAATAAAAGGTGGATGGATAATCGGTAAACAAAATAGTTGAATTTTCATTATCTGCGGATAATGTGATTTTGTATATCGTATTGGGTATAATTTTGCGCTATTTTGTCAACAGTCCCATCTTTTAACATTTCATCCAATGTTTTTTGAACTTGATCTCTTAATGCGGTATTGCCTTTTTTAAATCCAACACCGTAACTGTCATAGGATAATGGTGTGTCCAGTATTTTAAAGCTGTTCTGTTTTTGTGTTAGTTTATTATTTGCAATTCCTGAATCTACAAGTATTGCATCACATGCCCCACTCTCCAAATCCATAAATCCTGTGTTTATGTCATGTACTTCCTGTATTTTAAATGATTCTCCTATGGATTTGTTCTGTCCTTTAAGTGCATCAAGTCCTGATGATTCAACTTGGACTTCTACGGTTTTTCCTTTTAAATCATTAATTGATGAAATATTGGAATCTGATTTTACAACAAATATTTCTGTGTTGTTAAAGTAAGGTTCTGTCCAGGTATAATCATTTTCTCTATTATTTATGGTAAATGCGCCCCAGATACAATCTATTTCTCCGGAATTGAGTTCAACTTCTTTAGAATCCCAGTTAATTATTGGTTGAACAACAAATGTCCAGTTATTTCTCTTACAAACTTCTTTGGCCAAGTCTATATCAAAACCAGCATAATCTCCACTTGCTGTTTTATCTACAAATGGGGGAAATCCTATATTTACCCCTACAACTAGTGTTTTTTCATCATTAGTCACATTGTTTTTATAATTTGGATTAATATCGTCTAAAAAATCAAAAAAACCTGCATTTACTGTACTGACGGTTAAAAATAATATTAATATTGCAATAATAGTTAATATTTTTTTATTCATTAATTTTCTCCTCCAATTTTAAATATTGCCGTTAATAATATTTTTCTATTTTAATGATATTTAAATATTAAAAAATCATGATGCAAAAGTTGATAATCTCATTTGTTGAACTGCCACGATTTGTAGAAGTTGCGGTAGTTCAATTTTACTGGCATAATTAATTAAACCAACAGAGTTAGATTTTTTTTGATTTGGAAGAAATTTTACCTTTTGAATACAATATTATTAATTAAAAGCAATTTTTCAATATCAAAACATTTTTTTAGATGTGATTTTTAAGCTATTTTGATATTGGAGTATCTTTCAATATGACAATTCTAATTTGAAAAATTAGTAATTATTTAAAGTTGGTCAATTATTCATGTTATAAGTCACAATGTTAATGACTAAGTTTATATACTAAGAATTAAAATACATTTAATAACCAAAAGTAATTTTAATATATTTTTCTAATCGAGGTGATTTTTTGGCATTTAAAGATTATTTTAAATTTAACAAAGATAAAACAACATTCATTTTTGTAGGTGGAAAAGGGGGTGTTGGAAAAACTTCTATATCATCTGCTACTGCTTTGTGGTTAGCAGAACAGGGTAAAAAAACATTAATTGTATCAACTGACCCTGCTCATTCACTTTCAGATTCTTTGGAAGTTCCAATCGGACACTATCCTAGGGAAATTAAATCTAATTTATATGCTGTTGAAATAGATCCTGATGAAGCAATGGCTGAAAAGCAAACTGCTTTGGAAGCTCAAAAAGACACTGCTTCTGGAGATATGCTCGGAGGACTTGATTTCTTAACTGACCAAATGGATTTGGCATCATCTTCTCCGGGAGCTGATGAAATTGCAGCATTTGAAGTATTTTTATCTGTTATGACTTCAAATGAATATGATGTTGTAGTATTTGATACTGCACCAACCGGACACACATTAAGATTATTGTCCTTCCCTGAAGTAATGGATTCATGGGTAGGAAAAGCAATGATGGCAAAAGCTAAATTAGGTTCTGTTGCAAATTCATTAAAAAATATAATGCCGTTTATGGATGCTGTTGATAATCCGCAAACTGCTGAAGATTTAAAAAGAACCAAAGAACAAATTGATGAAGCTAAAAAAGTATTGAGTGATTCTGATAGAACAACCTTTAAAATGGTTGTAATTCCTGAAGAAATGTCTATTTATGAATCTGAAAGAGCGCTTGAAGCATTGGAAAAAAATGACATGGCTGTAGACAGTGTCATTGTCAATCAGGTGATGCCGGATATTTGTGATTGTGATTTCTGTCACTCAAGACATAAATTGCAGCAAAAACGTTTAGCTTTAATTGACCAGAAATTCGCAGATCAGCATATTGCTGAAGTTCCTTTATTTAAAGATGAAGTTAAAGGTCAAGAAAAACTTTTAAATTTAGCTCACATCCTTTACGATGGTAAAGATAATGATGAAGTAGCTCAGGAAGCTATTCAACTTTAAAAATAAAATAAGTTAAAATTTTTCAATTTTAACTTTAAAATCTTTTTTTAATCCTTTTTTTTCTTAAACCAATAATATATTTCAGCAATTATAAGCAGCAATAAACATGTGGAAAAGAATATGCTGAATGCATTTCCACTAACCATATCATATATAAATGCAATTATCAGTAAAATTAATAATATTCTAAGGATTATTGGTTGTTCTGACCAATTCTTTTTTAATTGATTCCAATCCATCGTATTATCTCCAGTATTTTTTTGGAACATTAAATGGGTCCCAACTTTCTTCTGTGAAATATTCGTAAGTTTCTTCCTTGCCTAATATTTTAACATTTCCTTTACTTATATATTTTACATTATTTCTGTCTAATGAATTGTCCTTGTTTATTGGAATTTCTAAATAGTCAACACTTCCATCTTCTTTGGGAATATTGTATATTTTTGTATTCTGCAGATATCCAGGACGGGTGAATATGATGTGGTCATATGCACTAAATCTGTCTTCCTCTTCCAGATAATTGTCTACAAAATAAACTCCAATACTTTGCATACTCAATGCAGTTCCAAGCAGACTTAATCCTATTGTTATACTTCCTCCTATTAAAGCGCCAACAATACCTTTCCCCAATATTGCTCCTTTTAATGTTATGGAGGTTATAGGTTGGATATTGTCTCTAATATAATTTAATCCATCGTTTATTTTAGATATTCCGTTATTGACATATCTCATAACTTCCTTTAACATACTATTGATGCTGCATAATCCGCAATCGCGCGTTATTGTAACTCCCTTATATTCAAAGCCGTCATGTATAGATAATGGGGTTACTAAACCTGTTTTCAGATCAATTACAAAGTTAGAACTTCCACTTTCATCACTAATGATTGCAGTATTGTTATAATAAACAATGCTGGCCTTATATGAAGCAAGGGAATTAAAAACATCATCAAATACGCTGGTTATATTAACATATGCATCACGAGCTATCGGAGATAATGATGCCTGTTCTATTTTTGATAATAAAATGGAATTAACGAAACGGAATTTAATAATGTCGCTTTCATTATTTCCTTTAATTGATCTTCCCATATCTGGAGTTAATATGTGTTGGTATGTTTCATTCCAGTTCATGGCTCCAAGAATTACTGTATTTCCTGTTCTGGACCATTCTAATTCTGCATTATTTTTAAGTTCATCAGATATTTTATCGCTTAGATATGCGGTATTTAGTGATGTTATAAACATTGCATACATACTTTGCATTCCGGCATCTGTTTTGTATTCGTTTTCCTTATTTATCCAGTGATTAAGTGAATTGTCGGTTATCTTTTTATTAATTATTGCGAAAGACTGTAAAACATCAAAATCCTGTTTGTATTTATTGCTTAATCCATAGGTTATTAATTCGGATTTTTCAAATTCAATGCAGTTATTGGAATTGAATTTTGTTGTAATATTTTCTTCACTTAAATAGCCTATAATTTTTCTTCCAAAATAGTTTAGTGTAACGGATTCATCCGTATTTGTAAATTTGATTTTATCTGTATCTTTTCCCATTATTTCACTATAGCTTTTATAATTGAAATCATAAATTGTCTTTCCATAATATTTGGATAATGTATATCTCAGTCCGCTTTCGTCGAATCCCATATTCTGGAATTTTATTTTCGCTTTGTTCTCTCCATTTTGAATGTAGTTTATAATTTCACTTTTTTCAAATGATTTATCCAGATATGCTCCGAATTGATCAATATTGCTGCTGCAATTGTTTCTATAAATAAAATGAATATAATTGGAACCCCTATGCAATATTATTCCATTTCCTGTCAGCTTTTCATACTTATAACTATTCTGAACAGGGCTGTTATCAAAAGGCAATAAATAATATTCTGATGATATGTATTCCGCATTATATTCCGGCATATAACTTGTTGAAAAGAAATAGTTTTTGTATCCAATTTCTATTTGGATTAATAGTTCTTTTTCCATTCTTATAATGCCGTCTATTCCACTTTTTATTGAATATCCGCTTGAATAAACATATGGAAAGGTTACATTCACATAGCTTGGAATTTTTATTTCATATGTGAATTCAGTATTTTTTATCTTTTCTTCGCTTGTAGGGCTGATTTTAATTATATTTGATATGCAAAGCCCGTTGTTTTGGGATGTTATAATATATTCCCCCATTTGAAGATTGATGTTTAAGCTGACTTCTCCGTTTTCATTTGTGATTCTTGTATATAATACTCCGTTAATGTTAAAAGTTACTTTATCGTATGCTTTGGGTTTTCCAATATCATCAACCAGATAAGCCTTAAATTTTGTACCGTCACGGTATTCCATTTCAATATTATTTGCGGTTAATGTAGGCAATATTTTAATATTGTTTGAAACTTGACATCCATCATAATCTGCGGTTATGATGTAGTCTCCAGGATTTAAATTTAAATTAAGGCCTGCAATACCTGCACTGTCCGTTAATCTTGTATAAAATACGCCATTTATATTGAACACCACCTCATGTCCCTGGCCTGCAGGTCTTCCATTTTTTTCAAGTATGTTAACATTGTATTTTGTAGCATTTCTGTAATATTTGATTACGTCTCTATTGTTTATGATTGTTGGAAGTATTGTGATGTTGTTACCTGTTCTTTCGCCTGTTATTTCATTGATTGCTGTCAGGATATACTTTCCCTGCTGAAGATTCAAATTCAGCTTGGCTATTCCGCTTTCGTTTGTTGTTCTTGTATAAAAAACACCATTGATATTGAATGTCACGGCTGTGTTTTTCAAATCGTTGCCTGTACTGTCTAGAAATTTGGCATAATATTGTGTGGCATTTCTATAGGTCTTTACAACATCTGCCGAATAGATTGTACTTTTTATGTTGATGCTATTGTTTGCAGATGTTCCGTTAACTGTTGTAGTTACAATATATTTTCCGGGATTTAAGTTAATGGCAATTGATGCTTCTCCGTTTTCATTGGTGTAGCGTTGATAATTCAAATTATTCAAATTAAATGTCAATTGGGTGTTGTTTATTGGATTTTCATTCGCGTCTCGAATTTCAGCCTTAAATCGAGTTCCGTCTTTATAAAACATTTCCACATCTTGAGCTTCAATGCTGATGCTTTCATGTGGTGTTTTTTGTGCTATTATTGTTTCATTTTCTAATTCTGTGGCTGAAACAGTGTTAATTAAAAAGATAGTTAAGAAAATGAAAATTATCATACTTATTTTTCTAACCATAGTATCAACCATCCGTTAATTTTTTTAACAAATTAACACTGAAACTATGATTGGAATATTATAAATCTTTTAATTTAAAATTTAAAAAGTAAATGTTATTTAAAATGAATTTTCAACATTAATTATTCTTTTCTATTATCATAATACACATATAAGTAAATTCGCTTGTTGCAATATTTTTCAGTGATGTTGAGACAATTTTTTCGTCAGGATATGAAAGTCGCTCACAGACTGTAACTTTACGGTTTTCGCTGACCCCATTGTCAAGTAAAAACTGTGCCATATCCTTTACTTTTCTTGAAGGCAGTGCAATAGTTACTTTTCCATTATCAATGACTTCTAAAATGTCTTCAATGTTTTCTCTGCCGTGAAATGTCATAACATTTGCATTGTCCCATTGAATATGATTTCTGGCGGCTGCAAGTTGAAGGGAACTGATGCCTGGGATTACTTCAATGTCTGCTTTTGGAAATCCTTTTTCATCTGATATTCTTAAGACAGTATTTAAAACACCTGAAAAACCAGGATCACCGGTTGACAGAATAGCAACACTATTTCCATTAACTGCCAAGTCCACTCCCTCTTCCAATTTATCAACTAAATCCTTAACATTAAATGCAATAGTATTTTTAACATCGCTAAATAAATCAATGGCTCTGGTACTTCCTACAGTATAATCACAATTTTTTACACAGTCAACGGCTTTTATTGTCAAATATTCTTCCGCACCGGGGCCGATTCCAATAATAAATATTTTTCCGCTCATGTTAATCCTCAATTTTTGAAATCATATTTTCATTTTTTACTTTATCTTTTATATGTTAAATCTATTAATGTTATTGGAATAACTTTGTTTGATTTTAACAAAAACAATTTAAATGTGGCTCATTATAATGATAAGTAATGGTGATATGGTGGACAAAAATCAACAGTTGGATTTTCTTTTAAATTATTTGATTGATGAAAGACAGGAAAATATTGAAATTCCTTCAGATATTCATGAAAAACAGAATTTGCTTCGTGCATTAATGAACGTAAGACCAGCAATTCCCATAAGTGATGAATTCCTTGAAGTTCAGGATGAATATTTAACAGATGAAATTTTATCAAAAGACTTGGTTTCAGTTACAGACATTGCGGATTCAAAAGGTAAATTAATGCTTTGGAAAGGTGATATAGTAGAACTTAAAGTTGATGCGATTGTTAATGCAGCCAATTCTCAATTACTGGGCTGTTTTATTCCATTACATAATTGCATTGATAATGTTATTCACTCTGCCAGCGGTGTTCAACTGAGGTTGGAATGTAACAGGATAATGAAGACTCAGGCCAAATCTGAGGATGTTGGAAAAGCAAAAATTACTAAAGGTTATAATTTGGCTTCAAAATATGTAATTCATACTGTGGGTCCTGCAATTCCTGTAGATTCAAATCCTACAGATTCAGATTGTAAAAAACTTGCAAGTTGTTATAATTCTTGTTTGGAGATAGCCGGTTCCCATAATTTAAAATCAGTTGCATTTTGCTGTATTTCTACGGGTGTTTTTAATTTCCCTAAAAAATCTGCTGCCGAGATTGCAGTCAAAACGGTCAATGAATACTTAAACAATAATGAAACTTCTCTGGAGTATGTTATTTTCAATGTATTTGATGATGATTCTTATTCAATTTATAAAAATTTGTTATTCGGTGATTAAATGAGGTATTTTGTTAAAAGACTAGATAAAGCTAAAAAAGCTATTGATGAAGGGGATTATATTGTCATCGGTGCGGGAGCAGGTTTGTCTGCAGCTGCAGGTATTGAATATTCTGGAAAACGTTTCACAGATAACTTTAAAGAATTCATTGAGAAATATTCCATGACTGATATGTATTCTTCAGGATTTTATCCTTTTAAAACATCAGAAGAAAAATGGGCTTATTGGGCAAAACACATTTATCTAAATAGATTTCAGGTAGGTAAAACGGATTTATACCAAAAATTATTAAAATTAGTGGAAGATAAGGATTATTTTGTCATTACTACAAACGTGGAGCATCAGTTTTGGATTAATGGATTTGAGGATGAAAGAATATTTGCAACACAGGGTGATTATGGATTTTTGCAATGCGGTGAAGCATGTCATAATAAACTATATTATAATGAAGATTTGATTAAGGAAATGGTTGAAAAAACCGTTGATTGTAAAATTCCTTCAGATTTAATCCCAACATGTCCTGTTTGCGGGGCAGAAATGGAAACAAACCTTAGAAAAGACAATTTGTTTGTTCAGGATGAAAAATGGTATGAAGCAAACGAAAGATATTCAAACTTTTTAAGAAAAATTGAAGATAATAAAGTCGTATTTTTAGAATTGGGCGTGGGATATAATACACCTTCTATTATTAAATATCCTTTTGAACAATGGACTTATGATAATGAAAATGCAACATTGATTAGGATAAATAGAGATTATCCTGATGCAATAAAAGAAAATGAATCTAAAACTATAAGTTTTGATGAGGATATGGATGAAATTTTTGATTATTGGCTTTCAAGAATTTTTTAAATTTACCAAAGTTTTTCAGGATTTTCCCACTATTTAAATAATTAAATTCTGTATGATTCGATAATCATCATCCTATTATTCATTTATTCTTCAATTATAATTTTCTTTCTTTTGTCTGTTTTAAGATAAAATGAAGTTATCTCTGGTTTACAATTAATTCTAAGCCAAAATGAATTTGTTCCAAGTCCTTTGCTTGTATATTGAATCATATTTCCTACTTTATATAATCCGACGGGATATTTTAATGAATATGATGCTCTAAAAGGAGTGGTTTTAACACCAGGGATTACAAGTTGTCCTCCGTGAGAATGGCCGGACATCTGCAAATCAAATCTGTTGGTTTCTGATGAAATTTTGGCAAAATCGGGTTCGTGAACTAGCAATATGCTTGCTCCGTCTTCAGGTAATTTTTCAAGTACTTCGTCCAGATTATCTGCCCCAACGGTACAGCTGTCAACACCTGAAATATTCAGTTTTTCGCCATTTTTTTCAAGTGTATAAACATCATTGCTTAAATCAACAATGTCTGATTTTTTCAGTATTTCTCTGATTTCTTCCGCGCCATTCCAATGGTCATGATTTCCCAATACTGCAAATTTACCGTCTTTTGCCTTTAATTTTTTAAATGAATTTAAAAGAGCATCTTCATATCCTTCTAAAATGTAGGATACATAATCTCCAGTTAGGGTAATCATGTCCGGATTTAATTCATTTACATAGTCAACGACGCCATCCAGATATTCTGGACTAATCCATTGGCCTAAATGAATATCTGTCAGATTAACTATTTTATAATTATTGAATTCAAAGGGTAAGTCTTTAATTTTCACATTAACATTAACTAAATCAAATAAATCTGCTTTGAATTCGGTATCTCCTCGAGTTTGTGTTAGGAAAGTTTGAAATCCTTTTCGTATTGACATTGCAGAAGGTTTTTCGTTTACCAATTTTTCACCTTATTGTTAAATAAGTTCGTGAAACTATTTATATTTTAAAAATTAAATAAATAATGTGATTATTATGCTTCAAATTGCAGTTACAGGAAAACCAAATGTAGGAAAATCATCTTTTTTCAATTCTGCAACTTCATCAACTGTTGAAATGGCAAATTATCCTTTTACAACTATTGATGCCAATAAAGCAGTTGCTCATGTTATTAAAGATTGTCCATGTAAGGAATTAGGTGTTACATGCAATCCAAGAAATTCATTATGTATTGATGGAAAAAGGTTGCTTCCTATAGAATTAATAGATGTTGCAGGGTTAGTCCCTGGAGCACATGAAGGAAAAGGATTAGGAAATAAATTTTTAGACGATTTAATGCAAGCTAAAGTATTCATACATGTTATTGATGCATCTGGTTCAACAGATATTGAAGGCCAGCCTGTAGATCCTGGAAGCCATGATCCTTTGGAAGACATTGTATTTTTAGAGGAAGAAATAGTAATGTGGATGTATGGGATATTATCAAGGAATTGGGTGAGACTTATAAGGAAAGTCGGTGCTGAGCATTTAGATATTTCCAAAGTATTATTTGATCAATTATCAGGTACAGGAATAACTATTGAAGATATTATTGAAGCTAAAAGATCAATAGAACCGGATTATAATAAATGGGAAGAAGAAGATTTAATCGAATTAACAAGAAATA
The DNA here is from genome assembly GCA_900317865.1 of uncultured Methanobrevibacter sp. Lineage (GTDB taxonomy): Archaea > Methanobacteriota > Methanobacteria > Methanobacteriales > Methanobacteriaceae > Methanocatella. The sequence goes on from ONIK01000003.1 coordinate 13,590, forward strand.
TCTTAAAAATAGCTAAACCGATGATGATTGTAGCAAATAAGGCGGATTTACCAACTTCCGAAGAGAATATTAAAAGAATTAAGGAAAAATATCCGAATGTAATTCCGGCATCTGCAGAATCTGAAATTGCATTGGTCAGAGCTAATGAAGCTGGTTTGATTAGTTATCTTCCGGGTGATGATCACTTTGAAATTTTAAAAGAGGATGAATTATCTCCAAATCAGTTGAAAGCTCTTGAATATATTCAAACCAATATTCTGGATAAATATGGAAGTACTGGAATTCAGGATGCACTAAATTATGGTATTTTTAATTTGCTTGAAAATATTGTAGTTTATCCTGTTCAGGATGAGCATAAATATACTGACCAGAAAGGCAATGTATTGCCTGATGGAATTTTACTTAAAAAAGGTTCAAATCCTCGTCAATTAGCATATCAGGTTCATTCTGATATTGGTGATAAGTTCATGCATGCAGTTGATGCAAGATCAAACATGCGTGTAGCTAGTGATTATGAACTTAAAGACGGTGACATTATAAGTATTATTACCCGACAATAATACTTTTCTTTTTTTATTATGACCAATAAGGCTTTACTAACTAGAAATTTAACTCCTGAGGAATTTAAAAATTTTTATTTTTTAAAAGAGGAATTAAAGGATTTTTGTCGCAGCGAAGGATTGAAAGTTAGTGGAAGCAAGCAGGATTTGGAAAAAAGAATCATCCATTATTTATCAACTGGAGAAGAATTAAAAGATAATGTCATTAAACAATATTCTGGTAAAACATCTTCAGAAATTGCTTTGGATTCCAAATTGGGTGAAAATTTTAAGTGTAGTGAAGATAAAAGAGAATTTTTTGAAAAAGAAATTGGCAAGGGATTCAAATTTAAGGTAAAGTTTCAAAAATGGCTGAAAGCAAATCCCGATAAAACATATCGTGATGCAATTGATGCATATTATGAAATTCAGAATTCAAAAGAAAAAACCAAAATTGATAAGCAATTTCAATATAATCAATATATAAGGGATTTCTTTGAGGACAATAAAGATAAATCCCTTGATGATGCAATCAAATGTTGGAATTATAAAAAATCTTTAAAAGGCCACAATAGGTATGAAAAAAGTGATTTGGTGATATTGTGAAAAAGGTAAAGATTACTGTAATGAGAAAAGTCAGACATGACGATTTGATTGATGAGTATGAAAATCCTTTAGAACATGAATGTGATGTTGAAGAAGGTCAGGTTTTCATTGCTAATGGTTGGTTGAAACCGGATAACTTCTGCGATAGTGCGTGGGAAAGCCTTTCACCGTTTGTGATGGCTTTGGCTAATGGAGCCAGTGATTTTTATGACGGGTGGATGAAAAATAAAAAATCCGCAATGATTTCCTGCAATGACGGTTTCAGGCCGGTAAGTTTTCTTTTGGAAACAATGGATGAGGATGCGGATTAATCTTATGATATCATGGCTAACTTAAGGGATAAAACATTTGATTTCATTAAAAAGGAAATAGTATTTTTCATATCTCTAATATTGGCGGTTATTTCCTGTTTTTTTGTTAAGCCGGGCATTAATTATTTAAGTTATATAAATTGGTATACAATATTATTGCTTTTTATAATAATGGTTATTGTTGAGATTTTAAAAAATTTGTCTGTTTTTGAAATATTGGTTCGTAAATTACTGATTAAAGTTAAAAACACACGAAGTTTGGTATTATTTTTAGTTTTTACTTGCTTTTTTAGTTCAATTTTTATAACGAATGATGTTTCCTTAATTATTTTTGTGCCTTTTGCAATTTTGGCTTTAAAGAAGTTAGACAGACTGGATTTAATTATAGTCACAGTTTCACTTCAGACTATTGCGGCAAATGTGGGGTGTATGGTTCTTCCAATAGGAGCGCCCCATAATATTGTAATGTATACTGTCTCTAATATGTCCTTTGTATCATTTTTCCTATTGCTTTTACCATATGTTGTCGTATCGGCAGTATTTTTAATAGTATTGTCATTTTTCATTCCCAATGATGGTATTGTTTTGCCAAAAATGAAAAAAATAGAATTTGATGGAAAAAATTTCTTTAAAAGAGTTTTTCTTGGTGTAGATTATTATTTGCTTTTGACTTTCATTGCTCTTTTCATTTTGATTGGGAATTTGGAGAACATTTCATTTTTCAATTTGCTATTTAGGAAATGGATTGTTGGCAATGAAGTTCTTTCCGGAGTGGTATTGTCTCAAATTATTTCCAATGTTCCTGCAGCAATGTTGCTTAGCGGTTTCAGCACTAATTGGGAAGCTATTACTATTGGAATCAATATTGGTGGTTTTGGAACTCTTATTGCATCCATGGCCAATCTTATTTCCTATAAGATTCTTGTTCGTGAATATAGTGAATCTAAAATTAAATATTTGGTAGTTTTCACTGTTTTGAATGTTGTCTTGCTGATTATTTTGTTGGGCATATATTATTGTTCATTCATCTAATAAATCAGCCAGTTTATTTGCAATGAATACGCAGCAGTCAACGCATGGTGACTTGTCTTCACCGTTATTTGTTATTGTACCACAGCATACACTACCATATTCTTCTTTAAAAGAGTTAAACAATATTTTGGCATTTTCTTTGATTTTTACATTATCATAAAGTAAAAGGCCATTGGCCATTAATGCTCCAGTTAAAGCACCGCATGTTCCTTCATCAAAGGTTCCGCCCATTCCTCCTGCAAATCCACAAGCCAATTTGCACATTTCAGCAGGGGTCATCGGATATTTGGCAGTTTCACATAATCCCATTAATGTTGATTCTGAACAGCTTTTAAATTCTCTGTACTCTCTTATTTTTTCTTCCATAATTTTTTTATCAAGTTTCATATTACTCACCCTTTACCTATAATATGATTATATATTATGATTTTTATATAGTTAATATAAAAAATTTATTTTAGGTGAAAAAAATATGCATCCGAGACCAAGTCCAATTGCCGCTACCCTTTACACATTGAGGGATATGAATGTTGATGTTATTGTTATGCATGGGCCTACTGGCTGCTGTTTTAGAACAGCCAGACTTTTAGAAAGTGATGGCGTACGTGTTGTAACTACAGGCATGTCTGAAAATGATTTTATTTTAGGTGCAGGTGAAAAATTAGTTGATACGTTAACTGAAGCTTATGATATGTTTCAGCCAAAATTAATGGGTATTGCAGGCACCTGTGCAAGTATGATTATTGGTGAAGATTTAAAAGAAGCTATTGCAACTGCAGATTTGCCGTGTACAGTTATTCCTGTAGAATCTCATGGAGGATCTGGTGAAGGTGATAATACTGTTGGAGCAATAATGGTTTTAGATGCTGCAGTGGAATGTGGGGTAATACCTAGAGAGGAAGCTGACAGACAAATCGAAATGCTTGAAAAAGCAACTGAAGTTGAAAAAACTCGTGGAATGGCTCAGGGCAAATATATTAAACCTAACTTTGGAGATTCAAAGGAAAATGTTGCAAAAATTGTTGTAAATGCATTGAAAGATAATAAAAAGGTTGCTTTTGTTTTGAATGTTAAAAAAGAAACATCATATTTGTTTTCAGATATTATTAATTTTGATTATAGAAAAATCAATCCGGATAACAAACCTGTTTTTGTAGCAAATCTGGATGAGAATATCGGTTTGCCTAGAATCAGACAGCATGCGGTAAATATTAAAAATCAGCTTGATATGGAACCTGATTTTATTAGTGGAGGACTTGATGAATATCCTATAACTGCTAATAAGGCAGCTGAATACTTAAAAGATATGGATTTGGATTTAATTGTTGTATTTGGAGTTCCGCATGCATTTCCAATAGAGGAATTTGATGTGGAATCAGTTGCCGTAACTGATGGTCCTCGTTTGGTGGAGCCTTTAAAAGAGTTGGGCTATACTCATGTTGTTGCTGAACTTGATGCACACTCAAAAACATTAGGAACCGATGAAATAGTCTTTTCGGATTTTGGTGGGATGATTAGATCAGCTATTGGGTGGTTAAACGAATGATTACGATTATTGATTATAAAAGCGGAAATTTAAAAAGTATTTCCAATGGATTTAAAAAAATAGGTGAAGATTTCCAGATAACTGATGACATTGAACTAATTTCCAATGCCAAACATTTGGTATTGCCTGGTGTTGGAGCTTTTGGCTCAGCAATGGAAAATTTAGAGCCTTTCAGAAAAGTAATTGAAGAGCATGTAAATGATGATAAGCCATTTTTAGGAATCTGTCTGGGCCAGCAGGTGCTTATGGGTGAAAGCGAAGAAAGCCCTGATGTTAAAGGACTTAATTTATTTAAGGGACATTGCGAATACCTGCCTGAAGGTGTTAAAGTTCCTCATATGGGCTGGAATAAGTTAAACGTAGTAAATGACTCTCCTATTTTGGAGGGAGTAGATAATGAGTATTTTTATTTTGTCCATTCATATCATGTAATTCCTGACGATGATGGTATTATTGCAGGCATCTGTGATTATGGAATAGATGTTGTAGCATCATTAAGTCAAAACAATCTGTTTTCAACACAATTCCACCCAGAAAAAAGTGGAAAAGCTGGACTTAAAATATTAAAAAACTTTGTTAATATTAAGGAGTAATTATTATGGATATTGAAGGATTTGTTCGTGCAAGAATTGACGATTATTCATATGATGATTTGTCAGTTCTTTTAGCCGAAAGAATAAGAGAATATAAGGAAATTTCTGAAGAAAATTCAATCAAAATGGCTGAAGCCGTTATCGATGAAGTTTCAACCACTTTAAAATTAAAAGAAAGTGATGATGAATTTTTAAAAGAAATAGCTGAAATCACCAAATCCGGTGTTGGAATGGGTGAGATGGGTGTTGGTTCCCGTGGAGCAGGAGACTTTTTTGTTCACAGAAGAATTGCAGATATTGTAGCATCAACTAACACTGCATCACTTGTAAATCCAACAGAACAGGATGACGGTGGTGTTGTACGTTCAAAAGCTAAAAATGATGATGTTTTTATTACAACTGCCGTTGATGGAATACACTCCAGATTAAGTGAATATCCCTTTTTAGGCGGTTTTCATGTTACAAGAGCAACTTTAAGAGATGTCTGTGTAATGGGGGCTGATCCTGTAGCTATTTTAAGTGATGTTCACCTTGCTGATGATGGTGATGTTGGTAAGATATTTGACTTTACTGCAGGTGTGGCTGCAGTTTCAGAACTTGTAAATGTTCCGATTGTAGCGGGCAGTACTTTAAGAGTCGGTGGAGACATGGTTTTAGGTGACAGATTCGTTTCTGCTGTAGGTAGTGTCGGTGTATCTGATTATCCTCCAACTGCACGTAAAGGCGCAACAAAAGGTGATGTAATTCTTTTGACTGAAGGTTCCGGTGGAGGAACTATTACAACAACAGCTCTTTATAATGGATTTTTTGATGTTGTATGGGATACAATGAATGTTAATTTTGTTCAAGCTTCACAGTCTTTATTTGAAGCTGATTTGGTTAAGGATATTCATGCAATGACTGATGTAACTAACGGAGGACTTAGGGGAGATGCCCACGAAATATCCAATACGACTGGTGTCGGTTTGGAGTTTTATGAAAAAGATATCCGTGCTATGGTTGCTCCAAATGTTTTAAACATGCTTGAAACATTAAATATTGATCCATTGGGGGTTTCAACAGATTCATTAATGCTTGTTGTTCCTGAAGAAATTGCTGAGGATGTTAAAAAAACTGTTTCCAAGGCAGGTGTTGACATCTCAGAAATCGGTCAGGTCACTGATAGCGGCGAACCAATCTTGATTAAGGAGGATTCATCAACTGAAAAACTTGTTCCTCTATTCAGGGAAGCTGCATACACAAAAATTAAAAAGTTAGTCGGTGATACAACACCTGAGGACTTTGAAATAATGCAGGAAAAAGTCCAGAAAGCATGTGAAGATGCAATTGCCAAAAAGGATAAGGTTATAAAGTATATAAATGAAAATTGATTTTTTTGCACTTCCATATTTTTTAAATATTATGGAAGTTAACTTCTTTTTATGAATGATGAAAAAGGGAATTTGTATTTGGGCGATGCAATAATCGCCTTAAGTATTCTATTTATTGTAATGCTAATGTTAAATACAATGGTTTCACTTCCAAATCCAACATACTCTGATATTTCACATAATTCTAAGGATGCTCAGGATGTCATGGAAATTTTAAGCGGTAAGGTTAATTTTCATGATAAAACTTTTTTAAGTGAAATTACAGCTATTTTAAAGGAAAATAAAAATTCTAAAAAGTCAGTTAGTGAAGTATCCCAGCTTTGTGATGAAAAATTTGATGAATTTAAACTGGAAAATTATAGGTTTGTGGAAACGAATCATTTGGATTCAAAAATTTTATCGGATTCTGGAGATTTCACAAAAGCGGATGATGTATCTGTTGCAACACGAAATTTTGATGGTTATTCTTATACTCTATATGTATGGTAACTGCTTAATTGTATGTAATAGACCGATATTATACGTGTTTTGGTGGTGAATATATCAGCCCTTACATACCCAAACATGCACCAAACTAGCAGAGAATTGGGTTGTGGTGGTGATTCCCCACCAGTTATAATGCACATTTAAATATTTTTTCTTAATATTATATAATGTTTACTCAATTTTAAATAAATATTAAATACTATGAAAAACTTATATTACTGTGATAGCTTATTTTGTCTTGCCCCGGTGGTGTAGTTTGGATAACACATGGGACTGCGGATCCCATTCCCCGGGTTCAAATCCCGGCCGGGGCATTTTTGTTTTTGTGATACTATGTTAAACGCTAATACTTATGTTACGAGTCAAAAGGGAATTGGTGGATCTATTAGAAACCAATATGAAGATTTTTACGTTGAAGAAATTCCAGAAATGGTTCCGAATGGTGAAGGTCCAAATGTTTGGATTTGGATTGAGAAACTTGGAAGGACTACTCTTGATGTTGTTTTGGATATTGCTCGTGATTTGCATATTGACCGGAAAAGAATGGGCTTTGCTGGAATGAAGGATAAAAAAGCTTTAACCCGTCAATGGATTTGTATAGCTAATATGGATTCAGAAGAACAATTTAAGCAAGTTGAAAACTTGGATATTTACAAAACTGATTTTTTAGAAATTACTCGTGGACGTAAAAAACTCAGAATGGGTCAGTTAAAGGGAAATAAGTTCAGAATTCTGATTCGCGATTTGGATGACATTGAAAAAAGTGCAGATGTTGCAAATGAAGTTCTGAAGGAGTTGGAAGTTACTGGAGTCCCTAATTATTATGGATGGCAGCGTTTTGGAAAACCTAGAACAAATACTCATCTGGTCGGTGAAGCTTTAATTCAAAATGATTTGGCTGAAGCCGTTAGAAGATATGTTGGAAATCCCTCCGAAGATGAAAGTTTGGAAAATCAAAAGGCAAGACAGGCTTATGATGATGGTGATTTGGAAAAGTCATTGGAATTAATGGGCAAGGGAATGCGTTATGAAAAAATGATGGTTCGTCAATTAATCAAAGACTCTAAAAAAGGCGAATTAACTGATAAATCATATATGAATGCTATTCATGCTCTTCCAAAACCATTGCAAAGAATGTTTGTCCATGCTTATCAATCTTATTTATTCAATGATGTTGTAAGTCGTCGTGTTGAAATGGGAATTAACAAATACGTCGAAGGAGACATTATTATTGATAATGAGGAACACATTATCCGTGATAAAACTCCTGAAGAATATCAGGAATTAATCAATAATTTTGAAGTTAATCCTACAGTTCCGCTATATGGTACCAAAGTTCCTTTTGCGGGTGGTGAAGTTGGAGAGATGGAAAAAGCTGTTCTTGAAAGCTATAATTTGGATAAAAGCGATTTTGAAGTTCCTAAAATGCCACGTTTGGGAAGCCATGGTCTTAGAAGGTCTGTGCGTTTTCAAGTTTGGGATGCATCCGCTAAAACATGTGATGATGGTGTTTTAGCTGAATTTTCAATTAACAAAGGCTCTTATGCAACTGCAGTGTTGCGCGAAGTAATGAAGAAGGATGTTGTTTAACTTATTTTAAATACTACTTTTTACATATTATTTAATAATGATAGAATGTAGAAATATTGCAAAAGGAAAAGGAAAAGGGGAGTTAATTGTAAGCTCTGAGCCAATTAGTTTTTTAGGTGGAGTTAACCCCGATAATGGTGAAATTATTGACCCGAATCATGAATTGAAAGGTCAGATAATCAAAGATAAGGTTTTATTCATTCCTGGTGGAAAAGGTTCTACTGTGGGATCTTATGTGATTTTTCAGATGATGAAAAATAATACTGCTCCAAAAGCCATTATTTGTCTTAATGCAGAACCTATTATAGCTACTGGTGCAATCATGTCAGACATACCTATGGTTGATTCTCCTTCAGAAACTAAAGACTTGGTTAATGGTGCTTTAGTTGAAGTTGATGGAGATAATGGTAGAATTACAATTTTATAGGCGATTTTGATGCAAACCCTAATTGAAAATGTAAATATTGTTAATCCTGGAGATGAAATAAAAGAGCATCAAAATATTTTAATTGAAGGAAAATATATTAAAGAGATTTCTTCAGGTAAAATTCAAACTAAAGTAAATGCTAAAATCATTGATGGGAATAATGATTTTGTTTTGCCTGGTTTTATTGATTGTCATACTCATATTTTAGCTAAAGGTTTTCATAAGGAAGAAAATATGGCTAATCCTCTAGCTATTCATTTTTATAATGCTGTTCCTCATGGAAAACAGACAATTAATGCTGGTGTTACAACAATTAGGGATTGCGGATCTGCAGATTTGGGTGTTAAACTAGCTCAACAAAGAGGACTCTTTACAGCCCCTAAAATGGAGGTTTCCATAACTCCTCTGGCAATGACTGGTGGACATTTTGATTTAACATTGCCTTCAGGTTTTGATATGGAAATAATGTATCCAGGATTTCCAAAGGGAAGGTGTGATGGTCCATCTGAAGTTTTAAAGAAAACCCGTGAAGTTAAAAGGGCCGGTGCCGACTTTATTAAGGTAATGTGCAGTGGCGGTATTTTAACTGCAAACACTTCTCCGGAAATTTCCCAGTTTAACTTGGAAGAACTTAAAACAATTGTTGGTGAAGCAAATAACACCAATACAAAAGTTTCAGCCCATTGCCATAGTTTGGAGGGTATTAATAAATGTATTGATGCAGGATTTTCTTCAATTGAACATGGAACATTTATCGATGATAAAACATCTAAAAAAATGGCCGAAAACAATGTCACATTAGTTCCAACCATGTTGGTTAATCAGTATCTGTATGAAAACGGTTTTCCTCCATGGGATAATTATGCCGACGAAAAATTGGATAAATTAAAAGTGGTTATTGAAGTTTGTAATGAAAATATTAAAACTGCATATGAAAATGGTGTTAATATTGTAATGGGAACCGATAGTGGAGTGATACCTCACGGCCATAATTTAAAGGAATTGCTGAATTTGGTTGATATAGGAATGACTCCTATGGAAGCTATTGAATCTGCTACCAGTAAATCTGCCGAATTTATGGGAAAAGATGATATTGGTTCTATTGAAACTGGAAAATGTGCTGACTTAATTTTTGTTGAAAATAATCCTTTAAATGACATAAAACTATTAACAAATACAGATAATATTCTAAGGGTTGTTCAGGATGGTAAAGAAGTTAAAAATAAATGTGGAGTTATGTAGTGGATGCAAACTCTGTAAATCCGTATGTATCAGAGATAATATTGAAATTGGTGAAACTGCTTATGAACTAGAAAGTAACTGTTTTGATTGCGGACATTGTATGGCAGTTTGTCCTGAAGGGGCAATTACGCTTATCAAATATGAAAATCAAATGGATATGGTCGAAGAATATAACGCACGCCAAATTCCTGTTGATTATGATGATTTGCTTCAATTTTTAAAGCAAAGAAGATCTATTCGCTGGTTTAAAAATAAAAAAGTGGATAAGGATACATTTGATAAATTATTTAAAGGCGCCTATTATTCTCCTTCTGCTCAAAACCAGCAGGATGTTGAATTCGTTGTTCTGGACGATAAACTGGATGAATTCATGGACCTGGTTTATGACATAATCAAAGTTGAGGAAGAAGAATTTTTTAGAATTAAGGAATTTGGGGATTATTTAAAAGACAAATCCTCCAAAGAATTTCATCCTTTACTCTGGCAAGGTCATCAACTTATTTTAACTTTTGCAACTGATAAAACAAGCGCAGTTATTGCAAATACTCGTTTGGAATTGCTCGCCTATTCTTTAGGGTTGGGAGGTTTTTATTCTCTTTTCATTTTAAAGGCAGATGAAATAGATCATGATAAATTAATGGAATTTTTCCCGAATATTGATAATAATAAGCATATGTACTCCTCTTTCATAATAGGTTATCCTAAAAAAAGGTTTAGGCGTACTCTGCCTCATGATGAAATCAATGTAACCTTCATGTAAATTTTGTCTTACCTAAAAATTTATTAAATAATTTTTTTATATATTTAATTATAATTAAATGGGAGATATTATGGCAAAACTTAAAGAAATGGACATTCCTATTGAAGGAATGCATTGTGCTTCATGTGTTTTAAGCGTTAACAAAACATTTGAACGTGAAGAAGGTGTGGAAGAAGTTGATGCTGATTTGGCTTCAAATAAGGTTCACATTACTGTTAATCCTAAAAAAATGTCATATGATGAAATGGATTCAATAGTCAGAAATTTGGGATTTCAATTGCATTCTGATGAGGTTACCTTAAGGATTGATGGAATGCATTGTGCTTCATGTACAATGAATGTTGAAAATTTTTTAATCCGTTTAGATGGTATTTTTGATGTTAAGGCTGATTTAACTTCCGGAACTGCTTTTGTTCGATATGATAAAAGTAAGGTTACCATCGATGATATGGAAGTTGTAATTAATAATCTGGGATTTGAACTGCTCGGAATCGATGGACAAACAGAAATTGATGAAGAAGAGCTTTATCAACAAGATTTAATTAGTAAAAGAAACCGTATTATCGTTGGTTTATTTTTTTCAGCCGTACTGATGATTCTGATGTACAGCGGATGGGATCCGTTGATGGGTTTAACTCACCAGATACATGAAAGTACAGGAATTGACATTTCATCTATGGGTTTGCTTTCATTACTTGTAAGTATTTTACCGTTCTTATATGTTTCACTTCCTATTTTAAAAGCCGGAATCAATGGTTTAATGCATAAAAACCTGAATATGGATGTAATGTATTCAATGGGTATTATTGTGGCTTATGGGTCAAGTATTTTAGGAACATTCGGAATAATCCTGGACCATACTTTCATGTTTTATGAGTCTGCTGTTATGCTACCTTCATTTTTAATGATTGGAAGATATCTTGAAGCCAAAGCTAAAAAGAAAACTTCAGATTCAATTCGTGAACTAATAGGTCTTCAGCCAACTGTTGCAACACTTGTTGAAGTTGATGAAAATAATGAGGTAATATCACAAAAAGAGGTTCAGATTGCCGAAATTAATCTGGGAGATAATCTTTTGGTAAAACCTGGAGATAAAATACCTGTTGATGGCAAGGTTATCGGTGGAGAATCCTATGTTGATGAATCCATGATTAATGGTGAACCTATTCCTAAGGTTAAAAAGGACGGTGAAGAAGTTTTTGCAGGAACTATTAATCAGGATGGTGTTTTAATCATCAGTGCTTTAAAAATCGGTTCAGAGACGGTTCTTTCCAATATTATCCGTTTAGTTGAAAAAGCCCAATCATCAAGACCTCCTGTTCAGAAATTTGCCAATACTATTGTTTCTTACTTTATTCCGGTTATTTTAACAATTGCAATTATTGTATTCTGCATCTGGTATTTTGTTTTGGGAGCAACCTTATTGTTCTCGCTTACTTGCTTAATATCCATTTTGGTTGTTGCCTGTCCTTGCGCTCTGGGTCTGGCCACTCCGACTGCTGTTACTGTAGGTGTTGGAAGGGCTGCTGAATTTGGTATTTTAATTAAAAATGGGGATACCTTGGAAAATGCGGGCCAAATTGATGTTGCTGCATTTGATAAAACAGGAACTATTACTGAAGGAAAGCCTGAAGTTGATGATATAATAACCTATGGTATTTCTGAAGATGAATTGATAGTTGTTGCAGCTTCTGTTGAACAGAATTCAAACCATCCTATCGCCAAGGCAATTGTTAGAAAAGCTGAAGGTTTGGAACTGCTGAATACGGTCGATTTTGAAAATGTCACAGGTAAGGGCATTAAAGCCGTAATCGATGGAAAAACTGTTCTGGCAGGAAATAAATCATTAATGGAAAGTAATGGCATTGGCATGTCTGATGATGTGTTGAAAAATTATGATGAATTGGAAAATCAAAGCAAAACTATTATTCTTTTAGCTATTGATATGGCAGTCCGTGGAATCATAAGCCTTTCCGATAAGGTCAAGCCAAATTCTAAAAGAACCATTGAAGAATTACATGGGATGAACATTGAAACATACATGTTAACTGGCGACAATGAAAGTACAGCACTGTCTGTTGCAAATGAGGTTGGGATAGATAATGTTAAAGCAGGGATACTCCCTGAAAATAAGCTGGATATAGTTCAAGGTATTCAAAAAGATTCCAAAAAAGTTTTATTTACTGGCGATGGGATCAATGATGCTCCGGCTTTAACACAGGCGGACATTGGAGTTGCAATGGGTAATGGAACTGATATTGCAATGGAAAGCGGTGATGTTGTAGTAATGGAAGGTGATTTGGAAAATGTTGTGGCTGCTGTACAGTTTTCTAAAAAGGTAATGAGGAGAATCAAGGAAAATATTTTCTGGGCATTCGCATACAACTCAATACTGATTCCTGTAGCTGCGGGAGTGTTATATCCTAACTTTGGAATCATGTTTAAACCTGAACTTGCAGGTTTGGCAATGGCATTGAGTTCAGTAACAGTCATTTCTCTGTCCTTATTGCTTAAACGCTATGTGCCTCCTATTAAAAAAGTTAAGAATTAATCAGATTTTTCCTCGTAATATTGGAAACATCTGCTTTCTTTTTTACTGTAACAATTATTGCAGCCTTTACATATGGAAGTGCCATCTCCATTTTCTTTCCAATCAGCCAAGAAATCCGGCTGTGCAACAAAAGGCTTTGAAAGGGACATAAACTCAACATTTGATGAATTGAGTATCATGTTCATTGTTTTCATATCCCTCAGATTTCCTGCCAGTATGATGGGAATATCGACTTCTGCAGATAATTTGTCGGCATAATCCTGGAATACGTGCTTTTCTTCAGCATCATATTTCATTGAAATTGTTCTTCCGGTAATTTGAATGCTGTCTGCACCATGTTCAGCCAGTAATTTGGCTATTTTCATACTTTCTTCCTGCGTCATACCGTTTTTTCTAACATCTTCAATGTTGATTCTGCAGCTTACATGAAATCCTATGGTTTTCTTAATCAGCTGTATGATTTCAAGAACAATTCTTAATCTGTTCATGGTATTTCCACCATATTCATCTTCTCTTTGATTAAAATATGGGTTGACAAATCGAGATAGATAAAAATTATTTCCCATATTAATCTGGATACCGTCAAAACCGGCAAAGGAGAATTTCTTTGCAACCATAATAACTTCCGCCTGAAGTTTTCTGATACCTTCAATTGTCAAATCATTAGGTTCCGCTTTCTGGTTATCCCCATCATCGTAATAGAAAAACGCTAACTGACCTAGAATAGGTACATCATAATTATGGCAGATGTCTGTAATCTGTTTGTAATCCTTCATGAATCCTCTGTAATTGACGTTTGCTGAATACTCATAAAAACGATCTTTCGGATCAAATGCAAATATTTCTGATAAAATCAATCCAACTCCGCTTTTCGCCATATCTTCATATCTGTCAAAAACTTCTGATGTTAAAAAACCGCCTTCGGTCTGTCTTTCCCAGACGCCGGTTCTGATAACTCTGCTTTTAATATTAAATTCACTGAATTTACATTCATCGAAAATATCTTTCATATACTACTCTCCCATTAGATAGTGATGTTTAAAAAAATAAAATGAATAAGTGGATAACTTATTCTAATTCAACTTTCAATTTACCGATTTTCGGAGCAAGGAAATTATAAAATACTGCAACTAATAATGCTCCTATAAATCCACTAACGAAACTGCTTAATATGCTTGCTAATGCATTGAATATAGGAGTACCGCTAATTATCATAATTATTCCGACTATAATATTTAAAATAAGACATATTGCAGCTATAGCTATACTGAAGTTTATCGGATCCAATGATTCAAGCTGGGTAAATTTATCTTCTTGGCTAAGGTTAACTTTTATTCCTCTGTCACTATCTGCTAAAATATTATAAACATATGTTGCAAGTAATGTAAATACGGAGGTTATGATAACAGTACCAAGTATTCCAATTGCAATAAATAGTGGGTTGGATATTATAAGCATTATTTGATATAATTGTGTTGCGATAATGGCTTGTGAAGCATACATTAATATTGAAATCATTGTGCTTAAAATTACTGGAATAATTAATGAAAATGCAAAATAAATTACAAGAATCATAATTATTGCAATGCAGGCAGTAATAAGTGCAGTCTCTTTTGGTGAGATTTTTTTAATGTAATCTTCTTCAATATCCAACTTGATAAAGCCGAATTTCTTTGCTAAAATATTATAAAGGTAACCTATTGAAAAATATGTAAAAATACAGACTATTATTGTTCCGAAAATGATTGTAGGAACAATTAATGCAATTGTTGCAAGACTGTTTGGCACTAATGCTCCCATAGTTATAAATATGAGCAGGGCCACTAAAATTGAAATTAGTGTAGCAACGCCTGTTGATATAATTGTAAATGATGATATATCAATAGATTTTAATGTTTTTACAGTCATTTTATCCCTCTAAAACCAGTCTTTTGAGTCTTCTAACAATTCATCAATAATTATTTCAATTGAACCGGTATAAGTGTGAGGGTCCATTATTTTTTCTACATCTTCTTCAGTTAGGTATTTTTGAACTTCACTGTCTTCTAAGATTAGTTCTCCGAGCAATAGTTTTTCTTTGTTTGCTTTGATAGCATTTTTTCTTACAATTCCGTATGCAGTTTGTTTACCCATTCCTGCTCTTGTAAGTTCGGCCATTAATCTTTCAGCCATGATTAAACCGTTTGTAAGGTTTAAGTTTCTTTCAATATTCTCATCATAGAATACTAAATTGCTCATCAGTTTAATTGTTAAGTTTAAGATATAATCGGTTAATATGCAACTTTCCGGAAACATTATTCTTTCACATGATGAGTTTGTCAAGTCTCTTTCATGCCATAAGGGGTTATTGTCAAGTGCTGCATTAACATATGACTTTACAATTCTTGCAACACCACAAATTCTTTCAGCAGTAATAGGATTCATTTTATGTGGCATTGTACTGCTGCCCACTTGTTTTTCCGGATCGAAGTATTCTCCAACTTCCATTATTTCAGTTCTTTGAAGGCTTCTAATTTCTAAAGCTATTTTATCTAAAGTTGAAGCAATATTTGCTAATGTTGATATGAATTCAACGTGATTGTCTCTTTGAACAACTTGGTTTGTAATTTTAGCAGCAGGTAAATCCAAAATACGTGCAACGGTTTTATGGATTTTCCATCCGTCAGTTCCTAATGCTGCAGTTGTTCCAACAGCACCGTCCATCATTGCGATACAGACATTTGCTCTTGCATGTTCTAATCTTTCGTATTGTCTGTGGAGTTCATCTGCCCATAAAGCAAATTTCATTCCGTAGGTGGTTGGAAGTGCATGTTGTCCGTGTGTACGTCCGATACATACTTTCATTTTATTTTCTTCTGCTAAATCGAGCATTATTTTGGTTAATCTTTCTACTTTTTCTTCCAATACGTCGATTGAGTCACGAATGAGTAATGAATTTGAACTGTCTACTATATCATTGGATGTTGCTCCAAAGTGAACATATTCTCCAGCGCCATTATCACAAACTTCAGTAATTCCTTTGGATAATGCGGCGATATCGTGATTGGTTTCAGCTTCTATTGCTTTTACTCTTTCCAATTTAACATATTCTGTGGTTGCTTTTTTTGCAATCTCATCAGCCACTTCTTTTGGAATTATTCCTAATTCTCCTTCTGCTTGTGCAAGCGCTGATTCAATGTCCAACATTCTTTGTAATTTGTTTTCTTCTTCCCAAATTGCTTTCATTTCGGGAGTACCATATCTAAATTCGATTGGATGTATAGCCATTATTATCATCTCATTTTAAAATTTATACATTAATATATTTGTCAATTGTATATTTTTATAGTTTAAGTTTTTTTTGCATCTGTTTTTATATTTGATTATGGAAAATTTAATAGACAATTTTATATATATGTCGGAATAATATAACATTAAGGTCAACGTTTTTAAGTTGAATAAGATTATGGGTGATTATTTGGAAACTAAAATACGGGAACTTCGCCAAGATAAGGGTATAACTCAACAGGAGTTAGCTGACCGAGCTGGTGTTACCCGCCAAACGATTAATGCACTGGAAAATGCTAGATATAATCCTTCATTACTGTTGGCATATAAAATTACTAAAATTTTAGATAAGGATAGTATTGAAGATGTATTTATAATAGATGAGGGGATTTTAGAATGATTTTAGATATATATAAAGATTCAATAGAATTTGCATCAAGAAAGATTTCAATTCTTCTTGTATTGGGTGTTTTATCTTTCTTTAATTTTTTAATAGTTCCATTAATATTTGTTTATGGTTACAATTATAAGATTATAAAGCTTTCCACTCAATCTATGATTAATGTTGACGCAGTCCCTCCTGAATTTTCAGGTTTGAAAGAAATGTTTATTGACGGTTTAAAATATATTGTGGTTAATCTTGTTTATATGATAATACCAATTATTATAATTGCTTTTGCAATCTCATCAAAATCACAATTATTATTACTAATTGGATTCCTTTTGGCTTTAATATGTGTGGCCTTTTCATTTTTGGCTATACCTCATATGGCTGCAAACAATGATTCTTTAAAATCAGCATTTGCACTTGGAGAACTCAAAGAAATCATGTCCTTCATTGGATATGGTAGATATATTGCATCATATCTTGGTATTGTGTTTATTTCATTGGCTGTAATTATCATAGTCGCTTTTATTATTGGAATTATATTTAATATATTAGGTATTGCTACATTGAGTATATCTACAGCAGGTTTTGGACAAGTTACTCAGTTAATTACTAATGCTATTTTATTATTTTTGGTTTCTCCTTTCTTGTTAATTTTCAAAAATAGAAGTCAAGGTTTAATTTATAATTTAAGAGGTTAATTGTTTAATTAACTTCATCTTATTTTTTTTGACTTTTTCAAAAACTATCTTGATTTTAAATTTTTTCATGAAAATCAGTTGCGAATTTTTAATTCAATCTAAAAATAGTTTAATTTAATAAATGGGTGGGTAAAAGTTTTTATCATACCAAATCAAAATAAATTACTCCAAATAGTATTTTAGATGTTACAATATATGTTTTGTGATTTTGTTGATGGATTTATCCTTTCAGATTCTCTTTTTGTAAAAATTTTCAAATCATGTAAAAAGGTAGGGAGTGTCCGATAATTATTTGATTTTGAAATCTCCCTAATTTTTATTTATTTCTAAATCTAACCTCTTTTTTTATCTTTAATTATGAAATTATTTATTAAATTATCAAATATATTTATGTCAATTTTTCTATTTTTTGTTTTTTTATTAATTTAAGATGTTTTTTAGCACTTTAATGTCAATATGTTTGTGTATTTTTTTTAATATTGTGTGTGGTGGTGTATTGTGTTAATTCGTCGTTTATTCTTTTTGTTTTGATTCTTTTTAAGTTTTTAGATTCTTGTAATGTTGTAAAATTTCTTTCAGTATTGGAACTTCTTCCAGAATAAGTTTTTTTTGACTCCATTTGGGGTAATATATTTTTTTTGGATTTCGTTGATTTCAGTTCTGCATTGATCTTTGATTTTTCTTTGGGGTTCTGATGAGTAAATGTCATGATTAGGGAATCTGGCAACTATGAATTCTATTATAATAACGTATAGTCCTTAAATATTGAATTGAGTCATGTAAGTAAGTACTTGCACTCAAAAACATTTATATAAATTTTGTTTTTAAAATGTAATATAGAGAATTGATAAATTTAAAAAAATCAATTTTATATTATATTTTTGGTGAAGAAAAATGAAATTATTAAAAAAGTTAAACTTTTTATTCGTATTATTTTTTATCCTGTGCGTATGTATTTCTTGTGTTAGCGCGCAAGAAAATATGAATGCAACGGATGGTGTGAAAACAGATGGTGATATTCCTATTGGTTTAAATTCAGATGGAATTGGTGGAATTGATGACTTTAACAATGATTTTGGTCATCTGTCACCGGGTGAAGTTTATAATGTGACTAAAGATTATAATCTTAATCCGGGAAAAAATAGCCAATACTCTCCTGTTATAATTCGTAATGATAATATCACTATTAATGGTAATGGCCATATTATTGATGGGTTACATGAGTCTGCATTTTTTAAAATCACTGGAAACAATGTGAAAATATTTAATTTAAGTTTTGTTAATGGTAAGTCTGAGGCAACGTTTGTAGATTATGGTGAATTTAAAATTAATTTACGTAATCTAGAAAAAAGTCCTGTTTATTGGTCTGGTGATAATGGAGTGATGTCTGATTGTCAATTTTCAAATAATACTGCTTTTCATGGTGGTGCAATAACCTGGACTGGAAATAATGGAATTATAAACAAATGTGTGTTTATTGATAATATTGCAAGAGGTGTTGGTGGAGCAACCTATATTAATGGTATGAATATTACAATTTCCAACTCAATGTTTTTAAGATCAGCTTCCCAATTGACTGGTGAAGCAATTTATCTGGACAAGAAAAATAAAGCAATTTATCTGGACAAAGATAAATCTATCAATTATATAAACAATACCGTATCCGGAAGTAAAATCTTAGAAAGTTACATCTTTACTAATGTTGATATTAAATATTTAAATGATGTATACTATGATGTATTTGATGAACGATATGATTTGGTATCTATATTATATTCTTTAGTAGTGGGCGGTCCTGGAAAACTGAATAATGACACAGAGTATGGTGGTGTTTATAATTTTGACAAAGGGGAGTTTATATTATCATTAAATAAATACTTTAATAAAAATATCGTATTTACTAAAAGTTATTGTTTTACTGGTGTTTTTGATTTTAATTCCGTTTTTGATAAATTATCTTATGGAAAATTTAAAAATAATTTTGTAGTAACGGTAACAAAAAAAATTAATAGCATTGAAGATTATAATGCTGCACGTACATCATATTTATATAAGGACATATATGATTATATGGAAATTATTGATAAAAGTTTAAAATATTCTCAATCCTCAAACAAGTTTGACTCTTTTAATACTATATTGCATGTTGATTTTGCAAATAAGATGAATTTCAGATCTACTGGAATATGGATACCAAGTATTTTAGGTTATAAAGTAGTTATGATTGACGGTCATGGATCAGTAATTAGAGGTTCCTATGATTCTAGTGATGAAGAAAGCTGGATGAAACTAGATAATGGAAAAGACTGTTTGGTTGTTGTTTCAAATCTTCGTTTAGAAGGATTTAATAGTGCTGTGAAGAACATGGGTGGTTGTGGTATATTAAATAATGTAATTTTTGCCCATAACAAAATGGATTACATGGTTAAAAAGGATTGGGGTGGAGCAATATTAAACTACGGATATATCCTATGCAATAATTGTACTTTTCTAGACAACTATGCAAAAAATGGTGGAGCAATATTCAATCTCGGACAATTAGACATTATAAACTGTACTTTTCATGATAATAAGGCATATGGTAGAGGTAACCATATTTGTATTGGAGAAAAGGGTAAACTAACGATTAATGGAGAGAATTGTACTTCAAACAATGACATAGCATTTTTTGCATCCGAATTAACTGCAGGATATATTACAGGCATAGTAGCATTAGACTTATTTGTCGGCTCTTGTATAGGTGTGATATTAATTACCATAATTGCTGGGACGATTGGCGCAATATTGGGAGGGCCTTTAGGAGTTGTATTATTAAGCACTATATGCGTTTCATGTATGGCTGTAGGTTTAGTGAGCGTGGGTGTATTCTCATATTGGGTAGTAACAACATCCAATGCGTATAACTTTTATACAATTTAAAGTATTGTTTGAGTATCCTGTCAATAAATAATTTTTTCTAATTTTTTATTTTTTTTTGGTGCGATAGGCAATTGACTGTGCTACAGTTAACTGCCTCTTTATTTTTTTATAATAGGATGTTGTGGAAATTACAAATAGAAAATTCAAAGCAAATTTAATTATAACTAAAAATGTTTGATTTAAACATTATTTTTTGTGTATAAAAAGTTGCATATTTGGGAGTGTCCGATAATTATTTGATTTTGAAATCTCCCTAATTTTTATTTATTTCTAAATCTGCCACTTTTTCATCTTTAATTATGAAATTATTTATTAAATTATCAAATATATTTATGTCAATTTTTCTATTTTTTGTTTTTTCTTTTTTTGAGTCGCCATCAAATCGAAAAAATAGATTATGTGGGTCACAAAAAAGTAGTCTGTGGAGTGAATTTATTTTTGTTAATTTATGTTGTTGTATGTTTAATAGTTATAAAGTCCTTCATATATAAATATGGCTCTTTTTATCAGAAAATAAAGTAATATTTAACGATTATATTTAAATTAAAGTAATATTAAGAATTATTGTATACTAAATTGTATTTTTAACCTTAAAAATAAAAACAAATGAATAATATTTGATAAAAACTTTGTTTAAACAACTAAATAAGTAATATAGTTTAAATATTATTTAATGAATAGTTAAAATAAGTAATACTTAAAAAATTTGTTGAAATCTTTTGAAAAATAAAAACTTATGATTTCAAGCGAATAAAAGTATTACTCATTAATTATCGGACACTCGCTTACTCCACTTTTTTTAAATTTAACTTTTTTTAGACAAAATAAAAAATTACAAAGTAATTTTCATCAAAAAATTTCAAATCAACAAAGTTTTGAAAGAGTCTATTTTTTATATTAATATAATCATAACTTTAATCATGTCTTCATTAAATGATTGTCTTAAAAAAATTTCTATTCTGGAAGTTTTAATTATACTTCTGATATTAATAGGTTTATCAATCCTGTTGGGATTTTATGGATATTCTATTGGTGGAGATTGGATTTATCTCGGAATTATAGTTTATTTTATATATAGATTAAGGTTTTTTGGGGAGGGATTTAAACAGGATTTCAACAATATCTTTTCTGATATATCTCCAAAATCGCTTCTTACTATAGTTTTAGTTAATGTTTTCTTTTCTTATGGGATGTTGTATATTACAATTTTTGCACAGGATAATATTCCTGGGTTAAATTCATTTTTGGCCATGTCTATACTTCCTTTACTGCCAATTAATTCACTCTTTGGTATTGGAGCCTCTCTTTCGATAATATTTATTTCGCCGCTTTGTGAAGAGTTATTGTTCCGTGGAGTATTTTTAAACAGGCTCAAACTATTTGTTCCAACATCCTATGCAATAGCTATCACGTCAATTTTATTTGGATCGCTTCACAGCTATGGCAATATTATTTCTGCTATGGTATTTGGTGTTTGCATGTGTATTATCTTTCTTAAAACAAAGAATATATTAACCTGCATATTTGCCCATTTTTTAAACAATTTATTGGCGGAGATTTTCGTTTATATGGATTCTGGAAATTTGATTTTCACAAATTATGTATTCATATTTGTATTTTCCATTTTGGCTATTGTATCGTTTTATTTAATTGTAATATCTATACGTCAGGAGTGGAAACATATTGATAAAAGGTAGTGATGTTTTATGGATTTAAAAAAAATAGGTATCGTATTAATTTTTATTGGAATTCTTTTATCTGTATATTTTGTTGGTAATCAACAATTTTTGGTTCCTGCATTAACAGTTACGGTTTTAGGATTTTTCATAACTGTTGTGGGTTTTGTGTCTGAGGTTAAAAAAAGAAAAGAAATCAATGATCAGTTGGATAAGGATATCACATCTGTCATTCAGCCGTTGATAACCAAATATTCAAATTTGAATAAGGAATATAAATCTTCTTTAAATGAAGAAGAATATGCCACAAAAAGATTGGAGATTAATAAGAATTTGGAAGTTGAATTAAAAGAAAATCTTCCTTATCTTGAATCTCGTGAAATTAAAAAGATTGTTATAGAATTTAGTCGTGAACAGGATAAAATGAATTAATTTTATCTTCACTTTTCTTTTTTGATTTGATTTTCAAAATAATATCGCTGATTTTTAATCAATACTTTTAATGTACAAAAATGTACTGCAAGGTTTTAAATAGTACATTATACTAATAATCATATACTAAAAAGAAATTGGTGATAAAATGTTTTCCCCAAGTTTAGATGAAGTAAAAGAAATTGCTAAAGATAAGCAATATAAAAGAATACCGATATCATACGAGTTGTTTTCAGATATTGCAACTCCGATTGAGGTTTTAAGAATTTTAAAAGGTATCAGTAGACATTGTTACATGTTGGAAAGTATTGAAGATGCCGAAAATTGGGGAAGGTACAGCTTTTTAGGTTTCAATCCATTACTAGAATTTACATGCCAGAACGGTGAAGTTCAAATTAAAGGTGATGTGAACTTTACTGAATTTAATGAAGATACTATAACAATCAAAACAGACAATCCAAGTGAAATAATAAGGGATTTAATTGAAAAGAATAAATCTCCGAAATTGGAAAATTTACCTCCGTTTACTGGAGGTTTTGTAGGTTATTTTGCTTATGACTATATTAAATATGCTGAGCCTTCATTAACTCTTGATGCTGAAAATCAGGATCAATTTAAGGACATTGATATAATGCTTTTTGATAATGTAATTGCATTTGATAATTTTCGCCAAAAAATCATTATTATATCTAATATGAAGACGGATGATTTGGAAAAAAACTATAAAAAAGCATGTAAGCATTTAAAGACTATTGCTTATTTAATTATGAAAGGTAAAAAACCTAATATCCATCATTTAAAATTAAAATCTGATTTCAGGCCTGTATTCAGTCGTGAAAAATATTGTGATATGGTAAATAAAGCGAAAGAATATATTAGGCAGGGGGATATTTTCCAGGTTGTTTTATCCAATCGTATTGAAGCTGAAATTGAAGGAAGCTTATTTGATACATACAGGGTTTTAAGGACTACGAACCCTTCACCCTACATGTTTTATTTTTCAAGTGATGATATAGAAATTGCAGGAGCTTCTCCTGAGACATTAGTCAAAGTTAAAAATGGAAGTCTGTATACTTTTCCGCTTGCAGGAACAAGACCTCGCGGAAAAACCGATGAAGAGGATTTGGCGCTGGAAAAGGAATTGCTGGCTGATGAAAAAGAGCTGGCTGAACACAACATGCTGGTTGATTTGGGACGCAATGATATTGGAAGAATTGCCGAAATCGGATCAGTATCTGTGGACAAGTACTTGTCTGTTGAGCGATTTTCTCATGTAATGCATATAGGTTCTACAGTTTCCGGAAAATTAAGAAATGATTTGGATGCTTTGGCTGCATTGGATTCAATATTGCCTGCTGGAACTTTGTCCGGTGCTCCAAAAATCAGGGCCTGTGAAATTATTAACGAACTTGAAGATAATAAACGTGGAATCTATGGTGGCGCTATAGGTTATATTGACTTAAGCGGAAATTTGGATACATGCATCTCTATTAGAATAGCCTTTGCCAGAAATAATAAGGTATTTATCCGTTCAGGGGCAGGAATCGTTGCAGATAGTGTACCTGATACAGAATTTGATGAATCCATGAATAAAGCCGCTGCCGTAATCAATGCATTAAAAATAGCTGATGGAGGGTTGGAATGATTCTTTTAATAGATAACTATGATAGTTTTGCATATAACTTATACCAGCTGATTGGTGAAATTACGCCGGACATTACGGTTTCAAGAAATGATAAAATTACTCTGAATAAAATAAAATCTTTGAATCCTGAAGCAATTGTTTTATCTCCGGGACCGGGCAAACCTGAAAATGCAGGAATCTGTGTTGATCTTGTAAAGGAATTTGCAGGAAAAATTCCAATTTTGGGAGTTTGTTTGGGTCATCAGTCAATATGCGTTGCTTTTGGCGGAGTTGTTTCTCATGCCAAAAGATTGATGCATGGTAAATCATCAATCATATCTTTAAATGATGATCATATTTTTAAAAATCTCGATTCAAGGATTAGTGTCGGCCGTTATCATTCTTTAAGTTTAATTGAATCAACTATTCCTGATGAATTGGAAATAATATCCAATTCCTGTGATGACGGTGAAGTTATGGCTGTCAGGCATAGGGAATATAATGTTTATGGATTGCAGTTTCATCCAGAATCAATTTTAACTCCAGACGGTTTAACAATAATTGAAAATTTTTTAAAGGGGATTTAAATGATTAGGGAAGCTATTTTAAAGGTTTCAAGAAAAGAAGACTTGACATATGATGAAGCATATCAGACAATGGATGAAATTATGAGTGGTGAAGCCAGTGAAGTTCAAATGAGTTCATACTTGACTGCAATGTCTATGAAAGGCGAAACAATTGATGAAATTACGGCTTCAGCTAAAGCCATGAGAAACCATTGCGTCAGATTGTTAAATGATGTTGAAGCTTTGGAAATTGTAGGAACTGGTGGGGATGGTTCCAATACGTTTAATATCTCAACAACATCTTCCATAGTGATTTCTGCGGCAGGCGTCCCTGTTGCAAAACACGGAAACAGATCAGCATCAAGTAAATGTGGTGCTGCAGATGTATTGGAAGAACTTGGTGTTAATATTCATATTGATCCCGATAAAAGCTTAAAATGCTTAAAGGAGAATAATATTTGTTTTTTGTTTGCTCAAAATTATCATATTGCAATGAAATATGTTGCCAGTGTAAGAAAAGAACTTGCAATCAGAACTATTTTCAATATTTTGGGTCCTCTGACCAATCCTGCCGGTGCAACCATGCAGGTTTTAGGTGTCTATGACAAAGAATTAGTAGAACCTTTGGCAAAAGTATTAAATAATCTTGGTGTAAAATCAGCATTGTCCGTTTATGGTACTGACGGAATGGATGAAATATCCGCAAGTGATAAAACCTGTGTCTGTGAAATTAGGGATGGTGAAACAAAATCCTATGAAATAGACCCTGAAGATTTTGGTTTTGAAAAATGCAATAAAGAGGATTTAGTCGGTGGCGATCCAAAGGAAAATGCTCAGATTACATTGGATATTCTTAAAGGTCAAAAAGGTCCAAAAAGAAATGCGGTTGTTTTAAATTCTGCTGCGGGATTGTATGTTGCAGGTGTTGTGGAGTCAATTAATGATGGTGTCAGGCTAGCTGAAGAAATCATTGATTCCGGAAAGGCATTAAAACAACTTGAAAAATTTATTGAATTTACAAACAGTTGATTTTTATGTTAGATGAAATAGTTGAAAAAACAAAAGAGCGTATTGAACTTGAAAAATCTATTATTTCTTTAGATGATTTAAAAAGAGAAATTTCCTATTTGGAAATAAACGAGGATTTTCCATTTAAAAAAGCACTTCAGGGTGATGATATTTCAATCATTGCAGAAGTCAAAAAGGCATCTCCTTCAAAAGGATTGATTGCTGAGGATTTTGATTACCTGCAGATTGCAAAGGAGTATGAGGAAGCCGGCGTTTCTGCAATATCTGTATTAACTGAACCCTATTTTTTTAAAGGAGATGATGATTATTTAAAAGAAATCGCTCAAAACGTTTCTGTTCCAATTTTAAGAAAAGATTTTGTCATAGATGAATATATGATTTATCAGGCGAAATATTTGGGAGCTTCAGCCGTTTTATTGATAGTGGCTATATTGGATGTAGTGCAGTTAAAGAAATATTTGGATTTGGCTCACTCTTTAGGTTTATCAGCTATTGTTGAGGTTCATGACAGTACTGAAATCATGAAGGCATTAAGTGTCGGTGCTGAAATTATAGGTGTAAACAATCGTGACTTGACAGATTTCAGTGTAGATGTTGAAAATAGTATTAATCTACGTAGATGTGTTGGTGAAGATATTGTTTTTATATCTGAAAGTGGCATTAAATCAAAAGAAGATGTCACCAGATTAAAAGAAAATAATGTTGATGCAGTTTTAATAGGCGAAACTTTAATGAAAAGTGATGATAAAAAGGCTAAGGTTTTGGAGTTGAAAAATGGTTAAAATCAAAATCTGCGGACTGAAAAGATTGGAAGATATTGAAATTGTAAACAAGTATAAACCTGATTATATTGGATTTGTATTTGCAGATTCCAAAAGAAAAGTTACACATGATTTAGCCGGTAAAATGAAGAAAAAATTGGATTCTTCAATTCAATCTGTTGGTGTTTTTGTTGATGCTGACATTGAAGAAATTCTGAAGTTATATGATGATGGGACAATAGACATTGTGCAGCTGCACGGCAGCGAAAGTGAAGAATATATTAAGAATTTAAAGCAAAAATCTAACTATCAACTAAAAATTATTAATGCTATTGAAATGTCAGATGAAAAGGATTTGTTGGAATACGATGATACACTTGCAGATTATCTCCTGCTTGACAGTGGAAAAGGCAGTGGAAAAACTTTTGACTGGCGACTGATACGTAAAGATTTAAAAAAGGAATTCTTTTTGGCAGGCGGATTAAATGTGGATAATATAGCCTTGGCCATTGAAGAATTCAGTCCTTATGCTATTGATTTAAGCAGCAGTTTAGAAACTAACGGTTATAAAGATGAAATGAAAATAAAAGAGGTCATGGAGGCAATAAATGACTAACGGAAGATATGGAGAGTATGGTGGTCAATATATATCAGAAACACTAATGAACGAACTGATTTATCTCGAAGAGCAGTTCAACTATTACATGAACGATCCGGAATTTTTGGATGAATTAAATACATTATTAAAGGAATATGCAGGAAGACCATCCTTATTATATTATGCAAAAAGAATGACGCAGGATCTTGGCGGAGCAAAGATATACTTAAAAAGGGAAGATTTGAATCACACGGGCGCCCATAAAATCAATAATGTTTTGGGCCAGGTGCTTTTAGCTAAAAAAATGGGTAAAACCAGAGTAATTGCTGAAACTGGTGCAGGTCAACATGGTGTGGCAACGGCAACAGCAGCAGCACTTCTTGATATGGAATGTGAAGTATTTATGGGTGAAGTCGATACTCAAAGACAGGCTTTAAATGTTTATCGTATGGAACTGCTTGGAGCAAAGGTTCATTCAGTTAAATCAGGAACAAAAACTCTAAAAGATGCAGTTAATGATTCATTCAGAGATTGGATAGCTAATGTGGGTACTACAAATTATGTGATCGGTTCAACAATGGGACCTCATCCATTTCCTCAAATTGTTAGGGATTTTCAAGCTGTAATCAGTGCTGAAGCCCGTGAACAGATTCTTGAAAAAGAAGGAAAACTGCCGACGGCGGTAATTGCATGTGTTGGTGGTGGAAGTAATGCTATGGGAGCATTTTATAATTTCATTGATGATGAAGAAGTGCAGTTGATAGGGTGTGAAGCCGGAGGAAAAGGTGTGGACACTCCATATAATGCAGCGGCACTTACCAACGGAAAAATTGGAATATTTCACGGTATGAAATCAATTTTTAATCAGGGAGATTATGGACAAATCGCTCCTGTTTATTCAATTTCAGCAGGTTTGGATTATCCTGGTGTCGGACCTGAACATGCCTATTTGAGGGATTGCGGAAGGGCTCAGTATGTTCCTATTAATGATGAGGAAGCCGTAGAGGCATTTGAATATCTCTCCAGAATGGAAGGGATTATTCCAGCTATTGAAAGCTCACATGCAGTAGCTCATGCAATGAAAATCGCACCTGGGATGGATGAGGATGATATTATAATTGTCTGTTTATCTGGAAGGGGAGATAAGGACGTTAAGTCTATAGCTGATTATAGGGGAGTTGATTTAAATGAGTAGAATACCTGAAGCATTTAAAAATGGCACTGCATTCATAGGATTTTTAACGGCCGGAGACCCGACAGTTGAAAAAACTGTAGAATATATTTTGGCTATGGAAGAAGCAGGCTGTGATTTAATAGAAATTGGAATACCATTTTCAGATCCGATGGCTGAAGGGGTTGTAATTCAGGATGCAAATGTCCGTGCCCTGAAACATAATACGACAACGGATGATGTTTTTGAAATAGTTAAAAAAGTTCGCCAAAAAACGGATATTCCACTGGTATTTTTAACTTATATTAATCCTGTATTCTTTTACGGTTATGAAGAGTTTTTCAAAAAATGCAATGAGTATGGTATCGATGGAATAATCTCGCCGGACCTTCCTTTTGAAGAAAAAGATGAAATTTCAGATATTGCTTTAAAAAACGATGTTGATGTAATTTCACTCATAGCTCCAACATCCAAGCAGAGAATTCAAAAAATTGCCCGTGATGCTACAGGTTTTATTTATGTGGTTTCATCCCTAGGTGTTACCGGAATGCGTTCAGAGATAAAAACGGATTTAAATGCAATAATTTCAGACATTCGTGATGTTTGTGATTTGCCTGTTGCTGTTGGATTTGGTATTAATACACCTAAACAGGCAAATGAAATATCTAAAATTGCTGATGGCGTAATTGTTGGAAGTGCTATTGTTAAAATCATTGAAGAGCATGGTGAGGATGCTACCGATGCATTAAAAGAATATGTGTCTCAAATGAAAAACGCATGTGCTGAATAAGAAATGTTTATAATACAGAATTAACATATTATTTAATAATATTCAAAAATTTTTACGATTAAAAATTAGAGGATTATTTATGTTTAAAGCTGAATTAAGTGATTCTAGTATTTTAAAAACCAGTTTTGATGCAATTTCATCAATTGTTGATGAAGTTCAAATCCAAACTGACAGTGAAGGTATGAGATTAGATGCCTTAGACCGTAGTCACATAACTTTTGTTCATTTAGAACTCAAAGCAAGTTTGTTTGATGAATATATTTGTGATGTTCCTGAAAAGATTAACATAGACACTGATGAGTTTATGAGAGTTCTTAAAAGGGCTAAATCTCAAGATAGAGTTTTAATGTCTGTTGATGAAGGTAATTTCATTATTACTTTTGAAGGAGATGCAACAAGAACATTTAAAATAAGATTAATTGATATTGAGTACGACAATCCTACTCCTCCTCAAATCAATCATCCTACATCATTTAAAGTTCGTTTCTCTATCTTAAAAGATTCAATCAACGATATTGAAATATTTTCAGACAAAATTGCTTTAGAAGTCGATGAAGATTACTTCATTGCATCTGCAGACGGTGAATTTGGTGATGCAAGTATCAAATATCTTCACGGTGAAAATATTAAAGAGCATGCAAAATCTCTATTTTCTTTAGATAAAATTAGGGAAATGCTTAAAGCAGATAAATTTTCAGAGGAAGCTGAAATTAGTTTAGGTACCGACATGCCATTAAGTTTAACATTAACCATGGTTACAGGCGACGGAAAACTTAGTTTCTTGCTTGCTCCTAGATTAGAAACAGATGATTAATCTCATTTGTTTTTTCTTATTTTATTTTTAAAAACCATCCGAGATGATAATAAGTGGATTTATATCAATCATTACGTAAAATTCAGAAAAAAGAACGTGATAATGGTACATTAGCTCATGTTGAAGAGACTTTTTATAGGGATATTCATGAATATCTCAATGAGTTAAAACAATCCGCTATTGATGATCCATTCTCTGATGTATACAATACTTTAAATGAGGCTAGAAGAATAGCTACTGAAATTTGTGAAAGACGTGAGCATAAAATTACGAGTGTTGCTGTTTTGAACATGAACAGGTCTTATCATCTTTTTTCCGGAAAACAGGAATTTGATTTGGTAGATTCAATGCCTTTAAATTTAACTCCTGAAGAGGAAACCTTTTACTTTTCCATAATTGAAACTTTAAAAAATCACAGGCTTAATATTTCAGGTCAGGAAATTCCTAAAAAAACTCTTTCTGATGTGATTGAAGACGATGTTATTGATGAATCTGATGATGATAATGCTGCTCCTTCATTAAGTGATGTTGCTGATGTTGCTATGGGCAAAGAGGAAAGTGATGATGATATTTTGGATAAAGCCGATAAATCATTGGATAACGAAGATGATGAAGTTTTAAATAAGATTGATGAAATCTCCAAAGCTAAAGTAATTACGGATGAGGTAAGGGAACCTATTGAAAAACAGGTTGCCGATTCCAAAGTCAGAACGGAAGTGAAAAAGGAAATCCCCAAACCTGAAGTTAAAAAAGAAAATTCCAGTCAACCTTCTGATTTGGATGATATTGAGATTATCGATCCTGATGACCAGTTCATTGATTTGGATGTTCCAAAAAGAACAAGGGAATCTGAAATTGTAACAATTCTTGTTTTAGATGATGTTGGGTCCATTGTTGGCATCGATGAAAAAGTATATGGTCCTTTCAGGTCACAGGATATTGTTACCTTACCAAAAATTAATGCAAATATTTTTGTGAAAAACAGAAAAGCCCGTTTTGTCAAAATATAAGATAACTTTATATACTCTTAATAATATAACTATATCTCATATCTATTTGTAATATTAAAAAATTATTTATTATAATTTGGATTCTTGCTGTTTGTAGACATAAACGGTTACTATGCAGTTTTTATCTCTAACTTTTTGATATAACTTGAGTTTAGATAAATTTACAATTAGATTTATAATGACTATTTAATTAAGCACTTTTGGGTGCGTATTAAAATAAAAAATATATAATGGTGGAAATATGAAAATACCAAAAGAAAAAAGGACATACTGTCCTCATTGTAAAAAACATACAATTCACGAACTCCACACTGCTAAAAAAAGAAAAGCTAGTGAATTAACTTGGGGACAAAGACAATTCAGACGTGTTACTGCTGGTTACAGAGGTTATCCAAGGCCTTTACCTGCTGGAAACAAACCGGTTAAAAAATTAGACTTAAGAGCTAAATGTAAAGAATGTGGTAAATCTCACATTAAACAATCTTTCAGAACAGGAAAACCTGAATTTGTAGCAAAATAGGTGGTTAACATGGTTAGTAAAGGAAGAGGAAACTTTTTAAAAGTTAAATGTTTAGATTGTGACAATGAACAAATAATCTTTGACCGCGCAGCATCTGACGTTAAATGTATTATTTGTGGTAAAACTCTCGTTAAATCTCGTGGTGCTAAAGCTAAAATCACAGCACACATCGAAAAAGTTTTAAACTAAATTTTTTAGTTTTTAACTTATTTTTAACTATTTTTTAATTTTTACTTATTTTTGGGGTGATTTTACATGGTAAGAAAAAGTAGAGAATGGCCTGATGAAGGGGAACTTATAGTAGGTACTGTTTACAAAGTTCTTAACTATGGTGCGTTCGCTAAATTAGAAGAATATCAAGGCAAAGAAGCTTTTATTCATATTTCTGAAGTCTCTGCTGGTTGGGTAAAAAATATTAGAGATCACGTAAGAGAAAATCAAAAGATTGTATGCCGTGTTCTAAGAGTAAACCCTAAAAAAGGACATGTGGATGCTTCTTTAAAAAGAATCCGTGAAGATCAAAGAACTAAAAAGATTCAACATTGGAAAATTGAACAGAAAGCTGAAAAGTTCTTGGAATTATCAGCTAAATCTTTAAATAAAAATTTGGATGAAGCTTATGATGAAGTCGGTTATGAGCTCATGGATATCTTCGGTGATGTTTATGGTGCTTTTGAAACTGCAGCTGATGAAGGAGCTGAATCTTTAACTGAAGAAGGAATCCCTCAAGATTGGGCTGATGCTATTACAGAAGTAGCACAAAAGAATATTACTCCTCCGGAAGTTCATATCAATGGTTATGTTGATATAGAAACTTTTGTTCCTAACGGAGTCGAAATCATTATTGAAGCACTCAAAGCTGCTGAAGATAATGGTGATGAGGAAGAGGAAATCAAAGTCCAATGTGTTGGTGCTCCAAGATACAGAATCACTGTCAAATCAACAGATTATTTACTTGCTGAAAAAGCACTTAAAGCTGCTGCTGATAGATGTATTGCTGTTGTTGAAGAATCTGATGGTAACGGATCATTTTTAAGAGAATTAGATGATTAGATTCTTATGAGTATGAAAATGCATAGATGTCCTGAATGTGGAATTTATACTTTAGAGGATAAATGCCCTAAATGCGATGGGGATTTGAAAGTGATTTATCCTCCAAAATTTTCTATTGAGGATAAATACGGAAAATATCGCCGTATATTAAAAAAAGAATTAAGGGAAAAAAATGAAAGCCACTGATATTACTGTTTTAGAAGAAGTAGAGTTAAATAATCCTATTTTCATAGAAGCCTTACCTGGTGTTGGCCATGTGGGTAAATTAGTTGCAGACCATATGATTGATGAGTTAAACGCAACCAAATTTGCAGAAATCTATTCTCCAACTTTCCCGCCACAAGTTTTGGTTGGTGATGAGGGTATGATTGAAAATATGATTAATGAATTATATTATATTCGTGATTTAGGTGAAAATAATCAGGATATTATTATAATTGGTGGAAATACTCAATCATTATCTCCTGATGGCCAGTATATTGTTTGTCAAGAAATTTTAGAATTTTTAGAACCTTTCAATATCTCTAGAATTTTCACTTTAGGTGGAGTGCCTACAGGCCAGCCTGTTGAAAATCCAAGAGTTTTGGGAGCTGCCAGTGATGAAGCTCACATCGAACTTTTAAAGGAAGTTGGTGTTGAAATGAGATCCAATGATGGTGGAATCGTTGGTGCTTCAGGATTATTTTTAGGTTTAGGAATGCGCAAAGGAATATATGGTGCTTGTTTAATGGGCGAAACCCCGGGTTACTTTATTGATGCCGAATCTGCTGAAGGCGTTTTATTGAAATTGGCTGAATTGCTTAATTTTGAGATTAACACTGAAAAACTTGATGAAAGAGCTGAAGAAACCAGACAAATGTTGGCTCAAGCTCAGCAAATGGAACAAGATTTAATTAATCGTGCTAATGCCGGAAATGCAGATGATTTAAGATATATTGGATAATTATCCATTTTTTTTATTTTTTTTATGAATGTTATTGTTATTCCTGATGGTGCAATGATTGTTGTGCCGCTGATTGAAAAGAATGGACATACGTATTTGTCTCCAACTAATTTTTCCAAATATAATAATGAAGTGAATTTAAATCCCAATTTTAAAGTTAACATGTCAAGTGAAACTCCATCGGGTGTTCGCGGCCGTATTTCTCTTTTAATGCCTTTATTGGATAAGGCTGATGCTGCAATCGTTTTGGGTCAAAGACCTGAAAATTATGAGCCGATGTATGATGTTTTAAACGAACTGATTTTATTTTGTGGTAACGGCTGCAATAATGCCCATTCATTGGCAGTTAGTATTGTAAGTCAATTGGATATTCCTGTTTTAAAGTTGGCTTATCCAACTGCTCGTGATGATATTATTAAATTGATTGATAAAGTAAATCTATTTTTAAAAGATTTTGATTCTTCCATTGGTGATGATTTGGATGCGGATTTGAGAAACAAAAGCAAAAAAGTTTCATTGGATGAATTTGAAAAAATTATTGGCAATTCCTATTAAAAATTAGATGTTATTTGAAATAATGCCTATATTGTGAGTTTTACCCCACAATACCACCATTTAGGCATTAAAACCAATTAATTAAACGTTGAGTTTTCCTCCGTGGAGGTAATACTCTATTTGAATATATTATATTAGGTCTTATAAATGTAATTATTGTGAAAATGTAATTGATTAGTGTGCTTCTAGGCAAAAAGCCTCTGCGAAAACAGTTAGATGGCGTTTTCTAAAAGTCCATCATCGAAATGGTTTTTAATCAATTACATTGTGGGATGAATATAGATATTAATCATATTATTTTTCTAGTGGTCATCAACATATCCAAAGGAGATTATGTTTTGATAATTATATTTCTTGATGGCATAAGAATTTTTAT
>ONIK01000109.1 GCA_900317865.1 uncultured Methanobrevibacter sp.
GCATAATGGTTGTAGAGTTTCTAACAATGTTCTTGTTAAGGCTATTTTATTTACCAATGATTTAAGTATTAGGTATGGATCTAGAGCTTCTTTTGATGCCACACTTGTTGATGGTCGGGGCAGATTATATCATGGTCAGCTTGTGACTTTTAATATCAATGGTGTTTTTTATGAAAGAATGACTAGTGATAATGGTGTTGCATCATTAAATATTCGTTTACAGGCGGGTAAATATATTATTACTTCTAGTTTCAATGGTTGTAATGTTGCAAATACCATTACAATCTACTAATTTTTATTTTATCAAATTAATTTAACAACTTTTAAATAATAATTATATTATAAATATATATATATAATATTCATTTTTTATTTGAATATTATCGTTAATTCTTTGTGGGAGATTCTTATGAAGAGTAAAAGTTTATTTTATATAGCAATACTTCTGGTAGTATTGCTGGGGATAGGCACTGTAAGTGCTAGTGAAAATGTAACTGATGTCGACATGACGTTAGGTGATTCAAATTCTGGTTCACCTATTCCTGTTGACAACTGGGCGGACTTGAAGAGTTACTGTGAAAGTACAAATGATCAAATAATTTGCTTGAATGGTAGCTTTTCTATTGATTCTCAAATTGAAATTAAAAATAATATAAATATTATCGGTGATGCCAACTATTATATTGGTGGTACTGCTGATAATGTAGATACCTATTCTAGTGTTCCGTTTTTATGTTCTGACGCATTGAATGTAACGTTTACAAATGTTAACTTCCAATATGCTGGTGGTAAAAATTTAATGCAATTTTCAGGCAATGGAAACTATAAATTAGAAAACTGTAATTTTGATAATTTGAATTCAGGTAATGATAATTCCATAATTTGGTCTAATTATGGTATTATTGATGTAAATAATTGTAGTTTTAGTGATTGTACTGTTAAAACTGGTGTGATTTATAATTATTATGCTGCAAACAGTGCAACCACAAATAATGCAAGATTATATGTTACTGATTCAAGATTCAGAAATAATTATGCATCTTCTAATTCTGGTGCTATTTTAAATGGTGGTTACTTATTTGTTGATAATTCTACTTTTGATAATAATTATGCTTTTTGGTGGGCAGGTGCAATTCACACTGGAGCTTATGCAAATACTACTATTTATAATTCCAATTTTACTAATAACTTAGCTGATTGGAATGGTGGAGCTTTATATACATATAGTAATTTACAAATTTATAACTGTAATTTCATAGATAATAATTGTACTACCAATAATGGTGGTGGAGCTATAGGTGCTAAAGTAAACACTGAACCTAATGTTTATGTTTTTAATTCAACATTTAAAAACAATTTAAATAACTGTAAATATTATGATAATAGTTCCACAACTGGTCTTGGTCGTGGTGGAGCTATATCTATTATGGATGATGGTGTTTTAAAGGCATATAATAATACTTTTATTGAAAATGGTGCTAAAATAGGTTCTGCAATTTGCGCAATTAGTCAAGGAAGTTACGGTTCACCAGATGTTGAAATTGTTGGAAATAAATTTATTAATCATACTGGTAATGGTGATGATTTAATAGTAGTTAGTTTATCTAATTCAAATTATCTTGTAGAAAATAATACTTATAAAAATAATAAAATTTCTGTAGGTAAATTTAGATTGGATATTGAAGAGGATAATGGTGATGTGTGTGTCAATATTACTTTAAGATTAAAGCATCCGGAGTATTATGATTCTGATATTATAACTAAGTCTGGTTTTGAAATTTATTTGGATGGTGAAAATTATACTACTATTCATACTACTACTTTCACATATCATTTTAATGATACAAATCATACTATTGAAGTAGTTCCATTATTCCTGTTTAATGAATCTAAAGATCACACGGCTTTTGACACGATTTATGTATCTACAACAGGTAATGATAATAATGATGGTTCAACTGTAGATAATGCAGTTAGAACAATTGCTAAAGCTCTTCAATTGGCTCAAGATTCTAAATATATAAAAATACTTGAAGGAACATATTATGAAAGAGATTTAACAATTTCTCGTGATATAATTATTGAAGGTGAAGGTAATGTTATTTTGGTGGGTAACAGTAGTAGTATAAATACTTTCACTGTTAATTCCGGTTCTGTTGCATTTAATAATTTACAATTCACAGGAATCACAGGCGGAAAAGCTATTAGTACCCAAGATGATTTTGTTGTGTGTGTAAATAATTGTTCATTTTATTCAAATAATGTTGCTAGTAGAATCATTGATGTGTATGGATTAGATATTGAAGATTCAACATTTAATGATAATATTGCTAATTATGTGGTTTATGCAAGTAAATTAAATATGGCAAATTGTAATGTATATGGAAATTCCTTAAAGTCTTTTACTCAAACATATTATGCAATAGTTTATACAACTGAAGGAAATATTTATAATTCTACTTTTACAAGTAATAATGCTCGTAATGGAATTTTACATATCTCCGGCAATAATGTAACCATAGAAAAATCAAAATTTATTAATAATAATGTAAAAAATGGAAAATCTGCAAGTAATGGTGGAGCTATTTACGCTACAGCTACTAATATAAATATTATTTCTTCTGTATTTTACAATAATTATGCATATTCCAATGGCGGTGCAATTTATTTAACTAATACGGTTAATAATTTAAATATTACAAATTCTGTATTAATAGGAAATACTGCAACATCATATAATTATCAAATTGGAAGACAAGGTTCTACCCAAAATGTTTTTGCAATTAATAATTGGTGGGGTAATACTATAGACAATCCATATGTTGCTCCAACATTCCAAAATAACAATAATGTAAATGCTTCCATCTGGTTAATTTTGAATGTCACATCTAATGTAACTTCATTGTCTTCAGGTGAATCCGCATTAGTTACATTTGATTTAACATACACTAATATATTAGGCAGTGATGCACCTAATGGAACTAATATCACTGGAAATTTAACTCCATTCTGCATTGATGGTGTTTATTTACCAATTCTTGACGGGGTTTTAACCGCAACTAATGGTGTTGTTAATGTTAGTGAAGTTTCATTGATTGATGGTAAAGTTAGTGTAGTATTTACTGCAACAAGTACAAATCCATACTTAACAATTGACATTTTAGGAAAATCTGAAAGTATTTACTTTAATGGTAACAGATTATTGCGTTTAGATGAAATTAATGCTATTTCAACAGATTTTATTAATTTTGATGGGTTAATTTCTTCTAAAAAATCCCCACAAAAAAACTTGCTGGGTATTGGTCCAAATCCTGATGATTGGTCTGATGAGTATCCATTTGGCATGTCAGTTCAAATATATGTTTTTAATAATGTTGCAGTGATGTGGGTTTATTTTAATGATGAGTTATGGTATAATTGGGCTGATGATGAGGATATGTATGACAAGTTTGATTTTGAAATTCCTGATAAATATTTGGATGGTGAAAATAATGTACATTTAAATGTTTCATTATATGATTCCATCACTGATGAATGGAATGATGTCATTCAAGATTCATTTTTCGTACCTTTTCCTAATGCTGCTTTATTACACAGTTATTCTAACCCATTATTCTTTTTTAATATTACAAAAGGTTTATACAAGTTTTCATTTACTTATGATGGTCAGGATATTGAGTATGAATATGAAGATGGTACGGCAATTTATAAATACCCTCCAATTAATTGGGAATGTGAATTGGAAATATCTGATTTTACAATAGCTACTATCGAAAATTTGAACTCAATTGTATCATATGAAAATAGCAATGTACTTATTAGTCCAACAGTTTCTTGTTTGTTTGATGAAGAGAGTGCACCTTATTATATTGATGAGGATGTTGATGGACATGGATCCAACTATGAGTTACAAATATTTGATTTTAAAAATGTTGAGTATGATGAAGAACCTTTGGATGATTTTGAATTTGATAATAGCAGATATAATCCAGATTATTTCCCAGTAGTAAAACCAGTTAATATCATCATGACTGTTACTCAAGGTGATAATATAATTGAAAACTTTAGTGTCACTCCGGGGGATTCCTATTCATTGGATAATTTAACTGCAGGTGAATATAACTTGACTGCAGTTTATGATGATCCTTATTATGGCCATGCAACTAAAACTGTTAGCATAAGTATTTATGGAAATCATATTTGGGAGACTGAAGGTGCTGATATAGGTTATTCTCATAAAACTGATTATTCTGGTCCTAAAAATATTCAAGAATTATGGAATTTAAGTGTAAATAATTTCCAAGGTCCTGTGATAGATTTTGATGGTAATATTTATATTGCTAATGGAACTAACATTCTTGTTTTAGATTCCAATGGTAAGGTTATTAATACTTATTCAATGTATAATCCATCTAAAGGTTTACTCTTGTGGAAAGATTTGCTTTTCACTTCAAGGTTTTCAACATTTGATGATGGAGCAGAATGGTTTAGAATTAATGATGTCATGTCAGATAGGAATTATGAATTTATTCCAACTGGTGCAGGTAATGATGCTACAAGCCGTTCAGAGTATGCTCCAGTATATAGTGATGGTAAAATCATTTATATAATTCCAGAATTTGGTACCAATAGTTATACTCGCGCTCATTTATTGGTATATAATGCTGATGAACCAAGCGGTAGAACGATAACTTATCGAGGACAAACTCGCCCTGCTTATGGAACAATATCTAAATCTTCTACTTTTGCTCGTGAGACCGGTGCTGCATCAGTTGACAGTGCAGGTAATATTTATGTAAATACTCGGGATGGTCTTATAATATTTAATTCTAATTTGGTTAAATATGATTTATCATTTGGTGATGCTGGTAGTTATGGAAGACCTGTAATTGATTCAGTTGATAATGTTTATGTATTTAACAGTGATAGAACCAAAGTTTATGCTATCAATATTGATGATGAAAAGACCATGTTATGGAATAAGACTATTGCCGGAGGTGCCTGTGGTGTAATGGCTGTTGATGTTGAAAACAATGCGTTATATATTGTTGGAAACGATGGTATTGTATATAGCTTCAATCGTGCAAATGGTGAAATGTCTGAATTCTTTAATTTAGGTACTAATGCATCATCCATTTTGGTGGATGGTAAAGGAACACTTTATATAGGTGGTAAAAACGGTATATTATATGCTATTTCAAATGAAGGTAAAAAACTATTTGAGTATGAAATTGGAGGAACTATTAATGCAAACATAGTTTTAGATAATAATGAAACTTTATATGTTCATGCGAATGGTAAATTATTCGCTTTAACCAGAGCTCCTAAATTATACTCCGAAATTATAATCAATGTTAGTGATGGTGAAGTTAACCGCAACAACACTATTGTTGCAATTTTACCTGAAAATGCAACAGGTAATGTGACTTTCATCATAGATGATACAATCACTTCTGGAGATATCCCGATTATCAACGGCAATGCTACCTGGTCTGCTCCGGGCTTAAAAGAAGGTAATCATAGAGTTACTGTTACTTGGATTGGAAATGATGACTATAATGGTAATACTAAAACTGAAGAGTTCAACATATACAAAGTTAACTCAACCATCGATTTAGAAGATTCCATCAACTATGTTGGCAAGTTAACACAGTTGAACATTACTCTTCCTGAAGATGCTGTAGGTAATGTTACCGTAACGTTTAACCGCAAAACCGAAACTGTTGAAATAGTAAATGGTACTGCTACTTTTGAAACCACTCCTTTGGAAGCTGGAAACTATACAATAGACTTCAGCTGGGACGGTGATGAGAGATACTTCGGAAATTCAGGTTATGCATACTTCACTGTAATCAAAAACGATGCATCATTAACAATCGATGCAGAA
>ONIK01000004.1 GCA_900317865.1 uncultured Methanobrevibacter sp.
GCTCATTTTTCATTTAAAAAGGCAGCCGACATGATGTGTCTTAAGATTGTCGAGGCCGATTTGGATGAAAACTATAAAATTGATGTTGAATCCATTAAAGATAAGATTACTGAAAATACTGTAGCTATTGTTGCAATTGCCGGAACTACCGAATTGGGTTTGATTGATCCGATAGAGGAAATATCTGAAATTGCTCATGAAAATAATATTTACTTTCATGTGGATGCTGCATTTGGAGGATTTTCAATACCATTTTTAAAAAGTGCGGGGCATGAATATCCTGAATTTGATTTTAAACTGCCTGGAGTTTGCTCCATTACGGTTGATCCTCATAAAATGGGTCTTGCACCAATTCCTGCAGGTGGAATAATTTTTAGAAAAAAAGAATATTTGGAAGTAATGGCTGTTGATTCACCATATCTGACCGTTAAAACACAGTCCACTATTGTTGGAACTCGTTTGGGTGCTTCTACTGCAGCAACTTATGGTCTTTTGAAATATTTCGGGCGAAAAGGATATTCGAAACTGGCCACAAGATTGATGGAAAATACTTTATTTTTGAAGGAATCCCTGGAAAAAATCGGCTATGATATTATAGTGGAACCTGAATTAAATATCGTTGCTTTCAATCATCCGACTAAAAGTCCGCAAGAATTATCTGATGAACTGGAAAAAATAAATGGGTGGAAAGTTTCAGTTGCAAATTGTCCGGAGGCAATCAGGATTGTCTTGATGAACCATGTAACCAAAACTCACTTAAAAGAATTTTTAGATGATTTGGAGAAATTATATTAGATTTCTTCAACATACATCAATGGATAATTTAACTCTTCAATATATTCTATTCTGATAACTGCTTTTACGTCTTCCACTACTGTATGTATTCTGACGTCAAGCATATCTCCTGAAAGTGAAATGTAGTCGAAGCCTGTATTGTCATTTAAATTAATTTTAACTTCAACATCTTCAATGGCCGGCTGCAATTTAAATGATTCCTCAATGCTTTTTTCCAGGCCTTCTTTTGTTTCAATATTGACTGGGGTTCCTACAAACTGGTGAAATAATGCCCCCATACTAATTCCACCTTCAAATATTGCTCGCTCACGGGCAGTTATGTTAGAGAAATATTTTTCATTAACGTCCATTCAAATTCCTCCATTTAAAAAGATTATTTTGTCATATATTATCTGGGATGAGATTGGATTGAAACAGAAGTAAATCAGTATTGCAGATATTATTATTACTGTTCCTAAAATATATGGTCTTGTTTCCTTTGGGAAAATAAATGATATTCCCAAACCTATTATTAAAAACAATCCTGCAATTATGAAAGCATTGGACTCCTGAGGATTGGATGTTATTACTTTCTCATTTATTGCACTGATGTTGGTCTGCTGACCTTCAATAATCAGCCGATTTTCTGTTGAGCCAATAGGATCACATGTGATTAATAAAACATGGTCTCCGCTTTCATTTGTGTTCAGATGATATGTTGCAGGAACAATAGTTTTGTTTATAACCGTATAGTGGACCGCACCAATTCCAGGCCATTCCAGAGTTATCGCATCACCATTTTCCAGTTCATTCAGTCTCAGGAATGGTGATCCTTGAAGGGTTCTATGCCCGAAAATGATAACATCTCCATGTGTTGGTATTCCGGATTTTTCATCCAGCATAACACCTAAATCCAAGGATTTATTATTTATTTTTTCATTAATTCCGACTTTGTCAATCATTATGACTGGAGAAGTGATATCTTTTTGGCTTACATTTTTGTGAGCATAATAGTTAACTTCTCCTGCCGCATATAAACCTAATACTATTATTGCAATAATCACAATAATTGCTGAAATACTTGGTCTTTTCATACTATCATTTTTATATTTATTTAATTAATATAACTTTTCTATCTTGAATATGTTGAGTTAATTTCACCGGCCATCCAGTCAGGCGCTTTTGCAGTAGGAATTGTTAGAATAATGCTGTCCATATTATTTATGATTAAAGGAACTTTATCTTGAGGCACTTCAACTAAAAGCATATATTCAGCATCCAAATCCCCCAAATTTATTTCTCTTTCATAATTGGATAATTTAACACCATAGTTTCTCAGCATGTCCAACGTTGTTTTTTCATCATAACCCTGCACAAGGGATCCTTTAAGCATTTCCAGTACATTTGAAGAGAATTTTTTTGTATTTTCGGAAGGATGGGTATTATTTCCCTCAACTATAGTATTTCCTTTTGAATATTCAGATTCAATTTCGCCGTTGTCTTCATATCTCATTATTGACAACACTGTGCATCCGCTAACGTCCGCTTCGCTCTTGTTTAAATCAGGCGTTTTATTAAACGTCGTATCATTATTGCTTTGATAAATGTCAACAATGCTTCCGGTACTTATCAGCCCGGCTCCCGCCTGAAGACGTGATACTAAAATCGGAACGGATACCGTATCTGGTTTTTTAAATGTCATTTCAGACAGTTTTTCTGCATCATTGTTGTTTACAATTTCCACCGCTTCACCTGCAGGCATTATAACATTGCGGGAGGTGTTTTCATAAACTGCCATGGTACGGTTGAACTGGTCAGTGTTTGCCCTGATGCTTGTTATATGAAATTTTTTCCAGTCATTTGTCGCATATTTGAAAACATTGATACTTTTAACTTCATAGACGTTTTTGGCATCGTTTATTTTATCTTCTAATGTAAATGCATTTGCCGCATCTGCAAGGGGTCCTTTATAAAGGGAATGCAATTCATTTATCTTTACAGTTTTTTCCTTGTTCAGTTCTTGCTGTGCAGGTTCATAAATTATAAAGTAATATGCAGATATTATTAATGTCAGTATAATAATTGTTGTAATGATTTTGCCTATTTTTCTTTTTTTCTCATCACTAATATTATCTGGGGTTTTATTTTTAAATAATGAACCTAATTTATTGTTTAAAGCTTCAATTGCCGTTATTTCTTTTTCCGGTTTTAGTTTCGGTCGTGGAATTTCATTATTTTTTAAATCGTTTAATTCACCAAATCCTTTCGGATAAAGCCGATCTTTTTCTTTTTTCATGATAAACCCTCACTAATCTATTGTAAAATTGAGTATTTGGATAAATTAATGCTGTGGAAGTTGTAAATCCAAATACTCTTGAAGTTTTTTAAATTTTTTATTAAAAAATCATTAAAAAACTTTAATATTACTATAATCCTTGTTATTATTAAGTTTAACTTATATAAAAGATTATTATTCTTTTTTTATTATATTATGGGATTGTGGATGTTATTTTCAAAAAAATAGTGATTTTTGCCCAGTCTAAAAAATTGCTTTAATTTTTAAATTTTGTATTGAAAAAGTAGAAATTTCTAATCAAAGATAAAATATATATAAGAATTTAAAGTAATTTAATATTGTTAGACCTTAATTAATAGTGCCTTATTTCAGCGATTTTTTTAAAGCTAAAAAAAGGTTTTTAATTAATTTAACTATTAATTAAATGTATTTAGAACTTATATTAATATAATTGCGAGTAGTTAAATGATAGAAGACAATATACGAATGCTTAGACAAGCAGCCAGAATTACATCCGATGACGAGCCAATTGACAATGATATTTGGTGTGTTATTGCAGGCAATGTCGATTTGATTGATGATATTGCATATAAAGCAATTGCGTCTAAGAATAGTGTAAAAATTCTATTTAGGGAGCATGTTGTATTAAATGAAGGAAAAATTACTAAAAAATATGATTTCATCATGTTGTATGGTAATTTCAGAGTGATTGAGAACCTTGGGAATGTTTCCATCTCTAAAGGTGGGGCATTTATTAAAGTTACTCATTATTATTTAAACAAAGAAGAAAATCTTATGGTTTTAGTTGCTCCTGAGGATAAAATAA
This sequence comes from uncultured Methanobrevibacter sp., assembly GCA_900317865.1. Taxonomy (GTDB): domain Archaea; phylum Methanobacteriota; class Methanobacteria; order Methanobacteriales; family Methanobacteriaceae; genus Methanocatella. The sequence continues at coordinate 3,897 of ONIK01000004.1, forward strand.
AAGAATCTGTCAAAATTATAGAAAAATCAAGAATTCCGTTTGCGATTTTACAGGAATCACAGACGACTGGGGTAATTGATGTCGGTATAAATGACAGTGTTAAACTACCGGGATTTGTTAAATCTGCTTTAAAACCATTTTATAATGCGAATGAGGTTGTTTTATCCACAATACTTATTTCAGTTGAAAATGATAAAGACGTTGAAAGGGTTCAAAGTATTGCTACATCTAATAAAATATTTGTTATAGATTTTAAAGATATTATAACGGAGGATTAGTCATGAATATTTTCGGAAATGATGAGGAAGAACAAGAAGTTGTTGATACCAGAGTTATTAGTAACAGTTTGGGGATAGATTTAGGAACTTTAAACACAGTTATAGCTAAACCATCAGGTGACAAATTTGATTTGTACCAAATTCCATCTGTTGTTGCAGTTAAAAAAGATGATCCAAGTGAGGTCTTGGCTGTCGGTGAAGAAGCTAAAAAAATGTTAGGAAGAACTCCTGAAGATATTCTTGCTGTCAGACCACTTAAAAAAGGTGTAATTGAAAACGTTGTACAGGCACAGGCTTTACTTATTAAAGCAATGCAAATTGGTATTAACGAAGGAGAACGTGTTGGAAGAATTGTTATTGGTATTCCTGGTGATGCATCCGAAGTAGAAAAAAATGCAGCTGAAGAAATTGGAAGAAAAGCAGGTGCACAAAATATTCTTGTAATCAGTGAAGGTCTCGCAGCAGCTATTGGAGCTGGACTTCCTATAGCAGAACCAAATGGTACAATGGTTGTCGATATAGGTGCAGGTTCAACTGATATTGTAATCATTTCCCTCGGTGGTATTAATGATATTGAAACCGTAAGATGTGGTGGAGATGATGTTGATAACAAAATAGTGGAACTTGTAGCAGAAAAATACGATGTAGCAATTGGTATTCATGATGCAGAATCTGCAAAAATAGAAGTTGGAATGGTGCACTGTTCAGAACAACTCGAAAACTTAAGTGTAGAAGTAATCGGAAAATCCTTAGAAACTAACAGACCTAAAAAAGTAGTAATTGACTCAATGCTTGTAGCGGATGCAGTCGAACCGTTCATGCAGGATATTGTTGTCGGTTTGAATATTATTTTAGAAAGATTATCTCCGGAATTAATGATGGGTGTATATAACAATGCTGTTGCAGTTGGAGGAAGTTCCAAACTTCGTGGTATAAAACAAAGAATTTTCGATGAAATTGGTATTCCAATAGAAATATCTGAAGATCCAATGACTGTTGTTGCAAAAGGAACTGCTATTGTTGCAGCAGAACCGCTTGCATTAGAACCGGAAGTACGTTTAAGAGCAATGAAATAATTTTAATTAATTATTTCGCTTTTTTTTACTTTTTTTGATTAATATGGATATTTTAGGCATTGATGAAGCAGGACGAGGTTCTGTTTTAGGCCCACTTGTTATTGCTGGCGTTGTAATTGATAAACGCAAAGAATCTATTTTGGATAATATGGGTGTTAAGGATTCTAAAAGATTAACGCCTCAAAGAAGAGAAGTTTTGGCACGTAAACTTAAAAAAATGTTTGAGTGGGACACGGTAATTTATTCGGCACAGGATATTGATAATTTAAGAGCTCAGGGCATTAACTTAAATGAAATTGAGCGAAAAGGAATGCAGGAATTAATAGAAAAACTTGACTTTGATCAGGCCATTGTTGACGCTGTTGATGTAAAGCCTCAAAGATTTCAGGATAAACTCGCCCATGCCACAGGTAAAAATGTTAAGGCAGAACATAAGGCTGATGATACATATATTGAAGTAAGTGCAGCTTCAATTATAGCTAAACAAACTAGGGACGAAGCAATAGCAGAAATCAATAAAAAATTTGAAGATATGGGGGGCATTGGTTCAGGTTATCCTTCAGACCCTACAACTAAAGAATTCCTGTCAAATTATACATATAATGAAATGCCTGATTTTGTCCGAAAGTCCTGGTCCACAATTGCCAAATTGAAAACTGTTCAGACTACATTAATATAATAGCTATTTTTAAGTATATGAAAAAATATATTAAACTTATAAATGATTATTTTATAAACAATTTAGTAGAGGATAATTATGATTATTGAGTATATCTCGCCAATCTTTAATGGCATAATGGATATTTTTACTCAGGGAGGAATTATAACCTATATAATTCTTTTCATAGGTATTTATGGTCTTATTATTGCCATTAGGAAGATTGCTTATCTTAAAAAAATTAGTCGTGTAGACACCACTGAAATTTTCGGTGTTGTAACTGCATCTATGGAACGTGGGGGGGCTGTTGAAGCATTAAAGCAGATTAATAGGTTTAAAAACCCTGTTTCCCGTATTATTTCTGAAACCTTAAAAATCGGTTATAAAAATAAAACTGAAGTTGAAGAAAGTATGGAACAGATTTTTATTGTTGAAGTCGCAAAGATGACTAAGGGTTTAAATACTATTAAAACTATTACTGAACTTGCTCCTTTCATCGGATTAATTGGTACTGTTATCGGTATCTGGATGACTTTTAAATCTTTAGGTGTAAATCCTAATTCTGCTGCAATGGCTGAAGGTATTTATGTAGCACTAACTACCACCATTATGGGGTTGTTTGTTGTTATTATTCTTTTACCGATTTATACTTATATTCAAGGTCTTATTGAAGTGGAAATGGATAAAATCGAACTCGCTACAAAAATGACCAATTGGGGATTTGCTGTGGTGAAAGTAAGAGTGGAAGCTAATGTGGAATGTGCTGTTGCAGCACTTCAGGAAGCTGAAGGTGTTGTTAATACAAGATTAATTTCAGATCCTTATGCTAATATTAAGGTTTCCTTTAAGCCAAGTATGTTGGATAAAAGTATTTCCAACATTATTTTGGAAAAATGTAATGTGAATGCTGAAATTACTGAGAGTAAATTGAGACAATAAGTGGTTATTATGGCAATCGATATTAAATCTTATAAAAAAAGGTATTTAACGGACCAAAAGCCCAATATTAATTTGGTTCCATTTATTGATATTTTATTTACAATAATGATTTTTCTAGTTGTAACAAGTAATTTCGCAGCTGTTGATTCACCGAGTAACACTGCTACTGATAGCGGAGGTACCGGTAAACCTAATGTAACTGATACTTCAGGAAATGCTGAATATTATATTGTGCCTGTTGCTAACCTGCACAAGGTTACCGTTAATGGGGTCGATAGATCAGATGCCATTTCAGGTAGTGCTGTTGGAGTTCAGGCGAAAGTTATGGATGAAGGACAAATATCGATTAAGCCGGGAGAAATTATTATTGTCACCCCTAATGGAATTTCTCCTCAAGATGCTGTTCAACGTCCAAAAACATAATTTGGGGGAGATTCTATGTATACTGGTAGGATTTTATCAATTGGAATGAATAGTGATGGAAAACCATTTGCTGCATACAGAGTATCTAGCAGGTCATTTCCGAACAGACAATGTTTGAAATTTGATACTAGAGCACCTGTTGTTCCAAAAGAAGGTTTTGAGAAAGATATTTATAAAAATACCTATATTGCTTATAATAGTCTTCGTATTGTTGGCGATACTGCAATCATATCAAACGGTTCTCACACTGATGTTATTGCAGACAAAATCTCTTTGGGAATGAATATTAAAGATGCATTGGCTTATTCATTGCTTACAATGGATTATGAAAAAGATGATTATAATACTCCAAGAATTGCGGGTGTTGTAACGTCTTCAGATAAAGAAGATGAATATGAATGTTATATTGGAATTGTTAACGATAAAAAATTGTTAGTAGAAGAAGTACCTTACGGTGAGGCTGCATTTATATCTACTTATGGCAGTCAGGCACCAGACCCTGTTGAGTTTACTGCAAAAACTGCAACGGAAGCTGCTAAATTTATTTTTGATGAAGGTACTTTTGCAGATTATGAAAAACCAGTCACTTCTTGTGCTACCGTTTTTGATGGAGAATGGGCAATAGATGTCTATAATCCATAATTTTTTTATTTTTTTTTAAGATGATACTATGGAAATCAAATTAATTGGCTTAGAAGGTATTCCTTTAGTTAAATCTGGAGATAATATTGGTGAAGTCATTAAAGAATCTATTTTGGAAATGAATTATGATTTGAAAGATGGAGATATTATTTTAATAGCGGAGACATTAATTTCAAAAGCAGAAGGAAATATCATTGAATTGGATAAAATCACGCCATCCGAAAAAGCATTTGAAATAGCGGAAATTTGTAAAAAAGATCCTAAGCTTGTTGAAGCCATTTTGAATAATTCAACTGAAGTTGTTGAAGTCGGTCCTAATTTTATCATTACGGAGACTAAACATGGTTTTGTTTGTGCAAATGCTGCTATTGATGAGTCTAATGTTGATGATGGGCTTGCCACACCGGTTCCTGAAAATCCTGATGAATCTGCCTTGAAAATTAGGGAATTTTTAGAATCAGAATTCAATAAGGATTTGGCTGTTATTATAACAGATACTCAGGGAAGAGCTTTTAGAGTGGGGGCTATCGGAACTGCTATCGGATGCAGTGGTATTGATCCTTTATGGGTCAGAATTGGTGAAGAAGATTTATATGGTCGTGAATTGGAAACAACTGAAGTTGCAACTGCTGATGAATTGGCCAGTGCAGCTTCATTAATTATGGGTCAGGCTGATGAAGGTCTTCCTGTAGTTATCGTTTCAGGATTTGGTGCTTTTAATCATTTGAGAAATGCAGATTCAGATATTAGGCCATTACTCAGGCCAAAGGAATTTGATGTATTTAGGAAATAGGGATATTATGATCACTGTTTTATCTGGGGGTACAGGTACCCCAAAATTATTGCAAGGTATTAAAGAAGTTGTTGATACAAAGGATTTGGCGATTATTGTTAATACTGTAGAAAACAATTATTTTTCAGGCGTTTATGTTTCAGCAGACATTGACACTGTCTTATATACAATGGCTGACATGATTAATGATGAGTTGTGGTATGGTGTTAAAAATGATACGTTTGTCACTAATGAAAGACTTGCCGAATTATCATCTCCGGAGTTGCTTAGAATAGGAGATATTGACAGAGCTACTAAAATACAAAAGACTCTTTTAATGCAAACGCACACTCTTGAAGAAAGCGTTGATATTCAAAGAATGCATATGGGTATAGACTCAAAAATTATTCCTATGAGTAATGAGCAGTCTGATATTAAAATAATTACCGATATCGGTGAGCTGGAATTTCATGATTATTTAATAAAGCATCAATGCCAGCCCGAAGTGGAAGATGTAATTTTTTCAAATGTTTCACCTGCCGATGGTGTAATTGATACAATTAAAAATTCCGATATAGTAATAATCGGACCATCAAATCCAATCACCTCAATATTACCAATACTTTCTCTTGAAGGTGTTAAAGATGCTTTAAAAGAGACTTATGTTGTGGCTGTATCTCCGATAATTGGAAATGATTCAGTTTCAGGTCCGGCATCTAGTTTTATGAAAGCTTTAGGCATTGAAGTATCATCAATTGGTGTTGCTAATTTATATAAGGATTTTTTAGATGTAATGGTAATTGATGAAAAAGATGAAAATTTAAAAGATACTTTAGGCGAAATTATTAATAAAGTAATAATTACAAATACAATAATGAATAGTTCAGATGTCAAAATTGATTTGGCAAAAAAAATCTTGGATGGCATCGTATAATTTAGGCGGTAATGTTAATGATACAGATGACATTAATACAAATTGATAATTATGGTCCTTGGACCGTCACTCCAAGGCCACGTACAGAATCAGATTTACAAATGTTACAGGCAAGTTTATTTGCAGATTTAAACAATCACTTTGGGAATAAAAAGGGTTTGGTTTTCTTTACAAGATTTGATAATTTGCTTGCTATTTCAAATGGTTTAAATGAGGAAGACCATTTAAGAATTCAAAGATCAATCAGAAACAGGTATCCTATAACCGTAAGTATGGGTGTTGGTGCAGCCGAAACTCCTCATGAAGCTCAAAGATTAGCTACTATAGCTCTTCAAAAAGCAGGCAGTGCCCAATCCGGAGAAAGAAAAGAAATTTTGGCTATTGACAGTTTGGTATCTGAAGAAGACAGTTTTGTTCAGGCTGCACACATTGATATCAATAGTGTAACTGAAACATTAACGGATATTGAATCAGCATTTGATACTAGTTTTATGGTAAATAAAGCTCAACATTATTTAATGACCAAATTAATTAAAAAAGGAGCTCTTTTATTCTTCATTGGTGGAGATAACTTTATGTCTCCATGTAATGGATTATCTGAAGAAGAAATCAAAGAAATTTTATGTGAAATTGATGAAGAAATTGGTATCGGCCTTAAAGCAGGAATTGGAAGAGGCAAAAATGCTGAAGACGCTGCATACATGGCTGATATTGGTCTTGAAGAAATTCGTGACCGTAACAATGAACCTTGGACTTGGGTTGTTGAAAAACTGGAATAGGGGGATTTTAAATAAAAGTAGTTGCACCAATGGCCGGAATAACAGATGCCGAATTTTTAAACAAGATTATTCCATACGGTTTTGATGTAGTTACTTTGGGCGGATATAGTTTGGATGAAAAGACTATTGAAGCATCACAAAAAATAATTGAAAGGGGAAGAAAAGAATTTCATTTTGAATTGGATGAAATTATTCCTCATATAGAAAAAGAAGTAAATCTGATTAAAAAAGCCTATCCTGACGTACGCATCAGTGCAAATGTACGATCAACTACTGCCGAACCAATAATTGAAGCTTCCAAAATAAGTGACTTGGATATTATAGAAGTTAATTGTCATTGCCGCCAGGAAGAAATAACTGCTATTGGTTGTGGCCAGGAGATGTTAAAGAGACCTGATTTTTCTGATTACATCTCTCAAATTGTTGATGGCTCAAAAAGTGAAGTGTCTGTTAAAATAAGGGGAAATGTTCCTGATATCGATACTTTGGAAGTTGCAAAGATAATTGAAGATGCAGGTGCCACTTACTTGCATCTGGATGCAATGGACCCAAATGTTTTTGATGCAGACTGGAAATTACTGGAAAATGTTTGTAATAATACGAATATTAAAGTCATAGGAAATAATTCCATTGATTCTGCCGAAAAAATAAGGAAAATGTATCAATGTGGAGTTTACGGCTTTTCAATTGCCCGTGCAGTAATTTCAGGAACTTTAAATTTCGATATTTCTAATTTTTAAATCAAAAGTATTATTAACATTCAAGATTATATTTATTATTAATATATACATAGGTGAATTTTTTATGGATTTTATAACGCTTAAAAACATTACAAAATCATTTAATGATGTGGATGTTTTAAAGGATATTAACTTAACTATCGAAGAAGGGGAGACCTTAGGTATTTTAGGACGTAGTGGTAGTGGTAAATCTGTTTTAATTAACATGCTTAGGGGAACAAAAGATTATTGGCCTGATTCAGGTAAAGTATTAATCAATGTTGCCGTATGTCCTAATTGTTTAACAATAGAATCACCTTCAAAAGGTGGGGAAAAATGTAGTTGCGGTTGCGAATTGGCAGTTCAGGAAGTTGATTTCTTTAACTGTGATAGAAAATTATTCGCAGCTATCAGAAGAAGAATATCCATCATGTTACAACGTAACTTCGCATTGTATGATGAAGAAACTGTAATTGAAAATGTAATGAGGGCTATTGGAGACCGTATGCCATATGAGGAAGGTCTTTACAGGTCTTTAGAATTATTGGAAATGGTTCAGATGAACCACCGTATTACACACATCGCACGTGATTTAAGTGGTGGGGAAAAACAGAGAGTAGTGCTTGCAAGGCAACTTGCTAAAGATCCGATGTTGTTTTTAGCAGATGAGCCGACAGGTACCTTGGATCCTCAAACTGCAGTAAAACTTCACAACACTTTAAAAGAAGGTGTTAAGGATGAAGGAATCACAATGCTTATCACTTCTCACTGGCCTGAAGTCATGGTAGAACTTGCAGATAAGGTGGTATGGCTTGAAAATGGTCAAATTAAAGAAGATGGAGAACCTCAAACTGTTGTAGACAACTTCATGGCAACCGTACCAATTCCAGAAAAACCTGAAATTCCTGAATTTGGTGAACCTGAAGTAGTTTTAGAAGATGTTAAAAAACATTACTACTCAATTGAAAGAGGTGTTATCAAAGCAGTTGACGGTGTTTCTTTAACTATCAATAAAGAAGAAATTTTCGGTATTGTAGGTTTAAGTGGATCCGGTAAGACCACCACAACAAGAATGTTGATGGGATTAACTGAACCAAGTAGCGGAGATATTAAAATCAAACTTGGTGATGAATGGATTGACATGACAAAAGTAGGTCCTCTTAATCGTGGACGTATCATGCCATATATCGGATTATTACACCAAGAATATTCACTATATCCTCACAGAGATATTTTAGGTAACTTAACTGATGCTATCAGTTTGGATTTACCTGCCGAATTTGCTAAAATTCAGGCTATTCACTCATTGACCACTGTAGGGTTTGACGATTCAACAGCAGCATCTATTTTAGAAAAATATCCTGATGAATTAAGTGTAGGAGAAAAACACAGAGTAGCTCTTGCACAGGTACTTATTAAAGAACCTAAACTTGTAGTATTGGACGAACCTACAGGAACAATGGATCCTATTACTCGTGTAGTTGTTACAGATTCAATTTTAAAAGCACGTACTGAATTGGAACAGACATTTATTATCATTTCTCACGATATGGACTTTGTATTGGATGTTTGTGACAGAGCTGCTTTAATGAGGGGAGGAAAATTATTGGATATTGGTACTCCTGAAGATATCGTTAATCAACTCACACCGGACGAAAAAGAAGATATGCTTAAAAGAGAATAATTCTCTTTTATTCATTTAATTTTTTTTTTATTTCCTGCCAGTTAGGGCAATTTTTATCCATCAACATTTTAAATTTTTTAGAATGATTAAATTCAATCAGATGACATAATTCATGAATAAAAACATATTCTAAACATACTTTTGGTTTTTTAGCTAAATTTAAATTAAGTGTAATCACTTTATTCTGTTTACAATTACCCCAATTCTTCATTTTTCTTATTTTGATTTCACGGGGTTTTTTGCCAACAATACTTGTACATTTATCATAAATATTATCAATTTCTTTTTGAAGTTCTGCCCGATAAAAGTTTTCTAATGTTTTTTGTCTGTTTTTCATTTTGCTTCGCTTAGAAACGGGCAGATAAATAGTATTTTCTTTTACAAAAGCAGTTTTGATATTATTTGCTATTAATTGTAGGGTGTATTCTTCTCCCCACAGCAGATGCTTTTCACCATTAACATATTTTAAAGCGGGAACGTAATCTTTATTGGCTATCTGTGTTTGTTTTTCTAAAATCCAATCCATCTTGGAGTTAACAAATTCAATAATCTGTTCATCACTAACAAAATATGGTGCAGAAATTTTAACAGTACCTTCGGGAGGAATAACTCGAAGATACATGTTTTTAATATTTTTTCTCTGAATAATTATATTAATTCCGTTTATTTCCATCAATGTGCCTCTGGATTATAATTAAATACTTTCATAGCTAATTTCATAGCTAATTTCATTACTATAAAGTTTATTAAACAGTATGCTATAAACCATCTGATTGGCCACATATACAAAAATGCATCAAATTCCAATCTGCCAAATCCGACAGCAAATATTAATGGCATGATAAAACTCATTTGCAGGCTAATGAAAAATGGAACCGGGTTCCAAATGCCTGTTTTTTGTCCAGGTCTGAAATTAAATACTTTAACTGCTAACTTAAATCCTATGGGATTGCAGATGAAGTTAGAAAAAAAGTATGCTACCGGCCATCTTACGGGCCATAATGCAAAACATAACCAAACAGGCATTCCTTGAGGATATGAAAAGATTAAGGCCATTACAATACTCATGATTAAACTAATAAAAAATGCTACGGGATTCCAAACTTTCATGTAATAATCTCCAGTTAATAATATGTATTTCATAGATACTAGTAATTTTTGATAAAAAATGCTTTTTTTACAAAGTATTATATATTGCCATTAAGAAAAATTAAAGTATTATATTATGGTGATTTATTATGACTTGGGAAGATGCACCGTCTCATATATGTAGGGGTGGAGATGTCAGGGGACTTGCATTCTGTTGTCCTCCAATCAAACCGTGCCCTATTTTAAATGCATTAGAAGAAGTAAATTTAACTCCTCAAGAATATATTGAGATTAAGACAGAATTTGGCAGACAAACAAGATTAGGTGAGGGTGCGGGCACTTGCTTTGGATCATTAATTTGGTGTTGTAAACCATCCAAACCTTGTCCGTTGAGAGACATGACTCTAAAAAATATGGGTATGAGTTATGATGAGTATGAAGATTTGAAAAAAGAGCTTTCTGAAAAGTTGGTTGGTGTTCAAAAACCAGAACCTGATGCAAAAGCAGAAGCACTTGCCGAAACATTCAACATCTCAAAGATTGAGGCTATGAAAGTTTTAACTGATTGTAATAATGATTTAAGACGTGCCGTTAGTGTTCTTAAAGCACAATCTTTAGAAGATTCTGATTAAAATGGATTGGACTGCTCTCTATTTAAAAACTTCCGGATTAAATGTATTTATTTTAGGCACTGGCGAAGTTGCAACTAGAAGAGCAAATAAGTTTTTAGACCATGGAGCAATTGTAAAGCTCGCGGGCAATTCTATCGGTGAAGAACTGGTAAGCAAAGGGGCTATGTTGCATCCGACAGATGAAGTGGATGAGCTGGTTGGCTGGGCAGATTTGGTTGTAGTGGCTAGCGGAGACAAAGAATTATCAGATTATGTTTCCAATATTTCTCAAGATAAGCTGGTTAACCGTGCAGATTTCCCAAATGATGGGGATATAATTGTTCCAACAAGTTTCAATATTGGAGATATTCAAATTTCTATTTTTACTAATGGTAAAAGTCCATTGATGGCAAGACAATTGAGAAAAAGAATACAGTCCATTATAACTGAAGAAGATATTCTGGAAATAGAACTTCAGGATTATTCACGTTCACTTTTAAAAAAATACATCCCTAATCAAAAAGATAGGAGAGATTATTTATATAAAATATTTGAAGATGCGAATATTCAAAATTTAATCAAATCTGGTGAAATCGATGAAGCAAAGGCTGTTATTTGTGAGTTAATAATGAGGGATTTTAATGATACTTAATTTAAGGGTTGACCATAAAATTGCAGATATTCAATCTATGGAAAATATTTCAAAAGAAATAGATGAAATCTTCTGGAAATTACAGGAAAAGTATTCCATTAATGAATATATTGAAATTTCCACTTGTAATCGTAAAGAATATTATATTCACAGTGAAAACATTGCTTTTGACGATGAACTGTTATCTCATGAAAATAAAAGCATTATTATTGAATATGGTGGAGTATCAGTAATGCATCTTCTCAGGATGACTTCCGGTTTGGAGTCAATGATTGTTGGGGAAGACCAGATTTTAGGTCAGGTAAAGGATGCCAAGGCCAAAGCTTCTAAAGATCATCACTGCGGAAAATCTCTTGATTTGATTTTTACAAAAGCTATTCATGTAGGTCAGGTCGTTAGAAATAAAACCAATATTAATAAGGGTTCCGTTTCCATTGGTTCTGCAGCAGTCGATTTGGCAGAATCTCATTTGGGGGATTTGACAGGCAAATCTGTTCTGGTTATTGGTGCGGGAAAAATGGGTAAACTGGTAGCCAAAGCACTTGCCGAAAAAGATTTACATGCTATTTTTGTTGCAAACAGGACATTTTATGTTGCCGTTGAACTTGCTGAGGATTTGGATGGTACTGCTATTTTATTTTCACAGCTTGACGAATATTTAAAAAATGCCGATTTGGTAATAAGCGCAACAAGTGCACCTCATTCAATCATAACTAAACAAAGGCTTGAAAACATCGGATTTAAAAATTGTGACTTGATGATGGTTGATATTGCAAATCCTCGTGATATTTCGGAAGATGTTAAAGAAATTGGGGTTAAATTATTTAATATTGATGATTTACGTGAAATTGCCGATTATAATACTAAGCTTCGTGAGAAGGAATTTGATGAAGCGGAAATCATCATCAAAGAAGAGTATGATTTACTTAAAAATTCCTTTAAAATAATGGAAGTTGAAGATTTACTATCAAGTTTAAGAACATCTATGGAAGAGATAAGACAACGTGAAACTAAAAAAGCATCTTCAAAGTTGGCTCATGTAGATGGAAGTAGCAAAATTCTCAATAATCTAACAAATTCCATAGTTAACAAAATATTTTTCGATATTTCACAAAATTTAAAACAGGCTGCATCCGATGAAAAGACAGATATACTGGAAGCAGCTGAATTTATTTTTGATTTTGGGAGGGAATAGCTTCCCGACCACATAAAGCCATTAGTCTGGTTATAAACAACAGTAGTATGGGGTTAATAAAGAAAGATAATATAAATTCAATAAAGCGTGTTGGTTGAAAAATACCTATATTAAAAACACATGTATACATTATGTTAAGACTTATTGATCCGACTATAAATAAAAAGATACTTTGTACGATTCCTATTTTGTAATATAACTTAAATATTTCGATAATATTAAATGCTGAAAGGAATTTGCTTCCATGCAGTGCTTTATTGATTGCATATCCAAAAAACATTAAATAGATTATAATTAGTAAAATGAATATTATTATTTGATACATATCATAAAATTGGTCTTTTGGAATTTGGTCATATGCCGTAAATAATGCTAGTACTATGCCAACGTAAACTGCTAGGGAAAAAGTTTCTATAATGCCTTCTTTTATTAGTTTGAATAAGTTTCCTATAATTGGAGGTCTGTTATTTCCTTCTATTGTTTCTTTAATAATCGTATATCTGTATCCTTCTTCAATAATTAATAATGTAATTGTAATAACACTCAAAATGAAAAGTAATATATTATTGTTCGTAGTAAATTCTTCTGAAGTTGAAGCAATACAGAGGATAATGCCTAATAGAACAATGGTTTTCCAATCTTTAAAAGTATATTTTGCAGCATCTTTAATCTGACTAATAAATTTCATTCAAACATTCCTTTTACGTCATTAATTTTAATTTTGCTTGATTTTAAAGCATATTCTATATCATCCATATCAATAATAGTTTTTTCATTAGCTATTGCATGATGTAATGCTGTTTTAAGTATTTTTTCTTTAATATCTCTTCCGGACATATTTTTAGATATCTTAACTAATTTTTCAATATCCAAATCACAATCTAGGGGTAATGTTTTAATATTTATTTCAAATATTTCTTTCCTTTCATTTTCTTCGGGAAGTTTAAACTCAATCTCTTCTTCAAAACGACTTCTGACAGCATTATCGAGTGAAGATGGGTTGTTTGTAGCACAAATTGTTATAACTGATTTGTTTTCATTAATTCCATCCATTTCGGTTAAAAGTGCATTTACAATTTCAGAAACATCTCCCCTTAATGCTTGATATGATCTGTGGAGGGCTATTGCATCAATTTCATCAATAAAAATTATTGATGGGGAATTTTTGGAAGCTTTTTCATATAAATCGTGTATTTTGGATGCGGCATCGCCAACATGTTCTCCGATTAATGAAGTTGCTTTAATCAAATACAGGGGAACATCAACTTCTCCCGCAAGCCCTTTGACAAGCATAGTTTTACCCGTACCTGGGTGCCCGTAAAATAAAACATTTTTCGGAGCCCAATCGCCAAATACTTCAGGTTCTTTTAAGAATTTTTCAATAACTTTAATCTTATTCTTCGCATTAATCTGCCCAACAATGTCTGAAAGTTTTATGTTGGTTTTTGCTGATTTAAGATTGTTATTTTTGTCCTTTTCAATAATGATATTGATTTTGGTATTTTCGGTTATTATTGAATTTTCAGGTTTAACAGATATTACTTTGAATGCAAAATCTGGGATGATTTTTTGATCAAAAAGATATGAGTCACTATTAACTTCCATACCTAACCACTGGTCTCGTGCATACTGCTCAAATAAACTTTTATCAGTAATTTCTAAAGTGTTTTCCATTAATTCAAAGTCAAAAGGATATCCGGCAGTTTTTAAAACGACGCATTCTGCATTATTTTTATTTTCAGAAGAAAAAATAGAGGATTTTTGGCTTTGGCCTTTGGATTCACTTTTTTTAGAATTATTTTTCAAAAAATCACCAATTTTAAATATTTATAATAATATTCTTAATATATATTATCATATTATTTAAAATTTTGGAGTTAATATTAATGAGTTTCAGAAGACTTAGGGTCATTTTCATGACTCCTTTTTATATGCTTTTTGAATATTTTTTATTGAAATATATGTTTATGTTATTCTATCCGCTGGATAATTTTACTTTGCTTTCAATAACAATCCTTTTGGGAATAATGCAAATTACTCCAATGTTTTTCGAAGAGAAAAAATCCCGATTTATAACGCGTTTATTATCAGAAATTTTTGCTATCTGGGTGTGGGCATTATTAATGTTTTTCATGGTAATTATTATTATTTATGCTGCAGGATATTTCTTTAACTTAAATCTGACTGTTTTATTGTTGATTGTACCATTGATTGGGGTTTATGCTTATCATAAAGCACACAAATTAGTTGTCAATGAAAAAACTTTAAAATTGGATAATTTGAATAAGGAAGTTAATATTGCACACTTATCTGATGTTCACTTTGGTTCAGTCAGACATAAGGAAATTATAAATCAACTAAGGAATACTCTAATGGATGTATCAAAAACCTGTGATGTCGCTATAATTTCTGGAGATTTGGCTGACGGTTCATCCATTGTGGAAGAAGATGATTTTATTGCTCTAAAGGATGTGGATATACCAATAATTTTTACTCCCGGAAATCATGATTATTACATTGGAATTGAAGATGTAATAAAAGCATGTAAAAAAGCGGGAATTACTGTTTTGGACAATGAGTCTCTGGTAATTGGGGATTTAAATTTTTATGGGTTGTCATATAGTTTCGGTGATATTGAAACGCCCACTTCTGAAGAGCTGAAAAGTGAGATAAAATCAGATAAAACTAATATAATAATTTATCATGTTCCGCAGGAATGGAGTAAACACTCAAAAATGGGCTTTGACATACAGCTTTCAGGTCATACTCATGGAGGTCAGTTCTATCCAGTAAAATGGATTGCGGAAATAGTTTTTAAATATAATATGGGATTATTCGAGGATAATTTAGGCCATTATCTGAATGTAACAACGGGGGTAGGTTCAATGGACCAGCCGTTAAGGTGGGGAACAGACTCCGAAGTTGTAATATTGAAATTAAAGAAAAATTAAATCATATTTTCATATATCTCTTTCATTTTCAACGCATCAATATCTCTAAGTGGGGTTTCACAGATAATATTTGCATTCCAGCCATTATCTATTAGATTTGCAAGCAAATCTTCAATCTGGGGGCCATATTCATTACTTTCATCTAAAGTATGATGTTTAACCTCGCCTGCATGACTGTATTCGATAGTTGTAAAATGACAGTGCAGGCGGTCAATATCCAGCTTATTTTCGATTGTTGAAAATATACAGTTGTAATCATCTTTTTTGGTTAAGTAGCCTCTTCCGCGAGCATGGATATGTGCAAAGTCAATTGTTGGCTCAAAATGGTCAAAACTGGCACATAACTCAACAATTTCTTCTATATTTCCTTGTTGTGTTCTTTTACCTGTGGTTTCTGGTGCAAAAGTAAAGTCTTCAATGCCTTCTGCTTCAAGTTCTTCGAATAAACGATTAATGGTTTGTTTGGAAACTTCCATTGCCTTATCTGGTTTTTGATTAGTATAAAAACCCGGATGGAAGACAAGCCTATAGGCACCCATCCATTCACCGGCACGTGCAGTAGCTATTAAATGACCAATGCTTTTATCTATTTTTTCACTTTCTCTAGCACATAAATTAATGTAATATGGGCCATGCATTGAAATTAAAATATCAAATTTCTCTGATTCCTCTTTTAATATTCTTGCAGATTCTTCACCAATCCTAACTCCATAGGGGGACTGGTATTCATAAGAGTCAAGTCCAATTCTTTGAATATATTTCGGAGCTTTATATGCTGCTCCCTTATAATTGACAGGACTTCCTGCAGGTCCAAAAAATACTTTATTTTTCATTTAAATCATAATATTATAAAAAAAAGAAAATTGGGGGAATTATAATATTCCCATTGCTTTGTTGGTTTTAGCTATTGATTTTTCGTTATCACTTTCCATTTCTAAAAGTGCACGAATTGCATCAATATTTTCAGGTATTACATCAGATTCCTGGTGAACTGCTTGCATGTAGAATAATTCATTTCCTACAACATTAATGGATTCTCTCCATACTGGTATTTCGTATAAATCATTTCTATTTCTACCTAATTCTTTGGCATATTCCATTAACTCAGCAGTTGATCCAAGACCTTCGGAAGCATCAACAACAATAACTCTTGAACGTTTTTCCAGAGCTTCAACAATTTCTTCGGTTTCCACATCATTATTAATTTCAACCATAATGTTGTGTTGGTGCATTAAAGTAGTAGGAACAAGTAAAGCCATTGTAGTAACATCTATGCCTTTCATAACGGTTTTTACATCTGGACCGTGGTGAGATGGTACTTTTGGAGGGTTAGGTACAATAGCATTAATTGGACCTTTTTTAATTTCAGACGGGTCTGATCCTCTTCTAACCATTACTGCCCTAACTTTTTTAATGTCTGCTATTGGGTCAATAGTGGATAAAGTACGTGTAAGGCCTGTTGTGTTACAGGATACTACTCTAGTATAATCCGCACCATATGAATCATCATAATTAGAAATGGCATTGAATGAAAGACCAGTTAATTCATGGTCTTCCCCACCTTGATAGATAGCTTTAACGCCAGCTTTTTTATACATTTCGAGGTTTTGAGGACCAATACTTCCAGGAGTACAGTCAACAACAACATCTGCTTCTTGAATCATGTCTTCAACAGTACCTGCAATTTCAATTCCTGCATCTTTAAACATTTGTTCTCTTTCAGGAATTCCAATGTATAAAGGATAACCTTTTTCTTCAACTGCAGTTCTTGCTTCGTAGTTTGGTCTAGTTTTACTCACACCAATTACTTTCATATCATCTTGAGCTGCTACAGCATCAGCAACTCTTTTTCCTATAGTTCCATATCCATTAATTGCAACAGATTTCATTTTAATCCCTTTAAAAATTTAGAATTTAATCTATGAGTAAACTTTATTTTTTTAATTATATATAATTTGATATTTTAAATCAATTTCATATATCCATTTAAATTTTAATAGAAATTAGAGATTTTTTTGGTAATTGACCTTATTATTTAAATACTATTATAAATATATTTTAATAATGACTCTTTTTTGGAGTTTTTTATAATTAATTAAATGGAGGAAAAAACATGGATTTAGGTGAAATAATAAAAGATTCATTAGCATATCCTATAAACAACATCAAATCATTAATAGTCTATGGTATTTTAGGTATTATTGTTGGTATTGTTGTTGGAAGTTCATTCTTAGGCATGGTTGTTTCTATTAATGGCGGTAAAGTTGTTGAAACTTTAGCTTCAGGATTTATTGGATTTGTTGTTGCTCTTTTTGTTGGATTTGTAGTTTCAGGTTATCAATTGGATATTGTTAAATTCGGTATTGATAGAAGAAATGACGGTCCTAGTTTTGATGTAATGAGACAATTCTTCAATGGTGTAAAAGTATTTGTTGTATCTTTAATCTATTACGTTATTCCATTAATCATTGTCGCAATTTTAGGTTTATTCTTAAAAAATTGGATCATGACTATAATAACATTTATATTATTCGTCATCTTTGCTTTAGCTCAATTTATGGCTCAGTGCAGATTAGCAAAAACTGAAGACTTAGGTACTGCTTTAGCAATTGGTGAAGCTATTGGTGATATTTCAAGAGTTGGTATTCTCAGACTTTTATTATTTATTGTTATGGTATTTTTAATAGCTTTCATATTATTCTTTATATGTGCACTTATCATGAGATGGAATAGTACTGTTGGCGGAATACTAATGGGTTTTATTGGTGTTTATGTCATGTTCTTTTCTGGTAGAGCATCCGGTTTATTATATTCAGATATATAATTAAACCATCTTTTTTTTATTTTTTTGATACTATGAAACAAGTTTTTAAATTTATAGAAAAATATTTTTTTATAATAATTTTATTGGCAGTTGTTGTTGCATTAATTTATCCAAATTCATTTAAATGGGTTTTGAATACTTATAATGGAATTAACATATTAAATTTACTTTTAAGTTTAGTTCTTTTCACTATGGGTACGACGTTAAAGGCAGATAATTTTATACGGGTTTTTAAACGCCCTAAAGAAATAGCTATTGGGATTTCTGCACAATATATAATCATGCCGCTATTGGCACTTTCTCTTGCCAGTTTATTTAATCTGGATGCTGCATTAACGGTAGGACTTGTTCTGGTTGGAACCGTTCCTGGAGGAACTGCGTCTGATGTTATAACTTTTCTTGCAAAGGGGGATTTGGCACTATCAGTTTCATTGACTGCTGTTTCCACAATTATATCTCCAATATTAACTCCATTAATAACATTAATATTAATTGGAAATCAGATTTCCTTCAATCCAACTGAAATGTTTATATCAATTATTGAAATAGTTATTATTCCAATTGTATTGGGATTACTTTTAAATTATAAATTCCCTGATTTTTGTGAAAAATTAAAGGATTATCTTCCTGCTTTGTCTTCTATTGTTATCTGTTTGATTATTGCAGGGATTTTCGGTGCAAATAAGCAGGCAATTTTCTCATCTTCAATGATAATTATCCTCGTCGTTATATTGCAGTATTGTTTGGCGATGTTAATCGGTTTTGTTATAGGGTATTTATCTGGAATGGATAGAAAGCAGATTATTACCATAGCTATTGAGCTCGCATTTCAAAATTCAGGTTTATCCACAGGTCTTGCAAAAACGCATTTCTCCAATTTGGCTTTGGCAACGGTTCCTGGTGCGCTATATTCAGTATGGCAGAATCTCGCAGGATCTATTATTGCATATATTTTAACTAGATATTCTGATTGAAATTTGCTTCAATTATTTTTAAAAATCATTGCATTAAAATTGATGTGGGGATGATTGTTTGTGAATTATGGTTCGAGTAATTATTTTAATCGGACATTAGTAAAAATAGTGGTTTTTGCATATGTTAACATATACCATAAAAAAAGAAAATAGTAGGATTCATTCTACATTGAATCCTGCTTCTTCAACTGCTTCTTTGATATCGTCTTCAGATACTTTATCTGCGTCTAATGTAATTTTTGTGATTCCAGAATCTAAATCTGCTTTTGCATCTTCAATTCCATCAACATCAGTTAATGATAATTGTACTGCATTTACGCAGGAAGGACAGTGCATTCCTACAACTTTGATTTCTTTTTCTTCCATGGTCATAATTATTTTCTCCATTTAATCGATATCAATATTTTTTTCGTTTGACAAATATAAACCTTTAGGTTTACCTAAATCATTATGTTGACTGCAAAACTCATTAGTGTACTTATTGCACATAGTATTATGAAAATGATTTTTATTGTGTTGTTTTCTCCCCATTCTAGAATCATTTTTACCAACTCCGGATATAGGTATACTCCCTATGGTATAGGCACACTTTTAAAAAAAATTAAATTCTGGAATAATATTCTAAAATTGTTGAGATGTCGCCTAATGCATCATCAACATCACCATCATCAATAGCTCCTTTAACACAATGTTCCAAATGTCCTTCTACAATAATGTGTCCAACTTTATGTAATGCTGATTTAGATGCATTAACTTGCATTAGAATCTGTTCACATGGAATATCCTCATCAATCATACGATCAATTGCATTAATCTGGCCGATGATTTTTTTAAGTCTTCTATGTAAATTTTCACTATCCATACATTCTTTCAAAATATCACAACCTATACCTACTAGGGTATATGGATTTCATTGTATATAAAGGTTACCTGAAGGTGTTTAAAAAAAATAAAAAAAGAAGAAAAAAGCATAAATCTATGCTTGATTTTCCATTTCTTCAAATTTAGCTGGGAAATATGTATCTACAACATATTCAAGCCCATATTTTGAGAAAGATTGCTGTTCTGCTTTCTTACCAATCTTAAGCATTTTCTTAATTTCAGTTTGCCAGAAATCAGTTTTATACCTTGGGTCTTTAGAAAGCTCTTTTAATCTCATAACGTCGACATCTTTAAGTTTATCGGTTGGTAAATCATAATTGATAATATCGGATGCAGTTACTCCAATAAATTTAGCATCAGGTGTTGCCAAATCATGATTAACGTGAGCTAATTTTGCACTTCCGGAAATAATAACCTGTGCGATGTGGAATCCCCAAGGGTCTCCGTCGTTACAGATGTAAACAGGTAATTCAAGTTCCTGGTTAACTCTTTTAATGAATCTTCTTGTAGCACGGGCAGCTTGTCCTTTTAGCCCTACAATTAATGTGTTGAATCTTTTGTGAGCATTTTCCTGTACTAATCTGTGGAACATCCCCATGGTTTCCACAGCCAATACTTTATCTACATTATGATCGAGGAATTCAACCTGATCGATTGTGGGAGAAATTGTATAACCTGATTTTCCAACTTTTGCCGCATTAATTTCCACTTCATCAAAAAGAGTGATGTCTCCGTAAACAGATGCACCGTCTTCTTCAGGCATTAGTCCTAAATCTTCACGGGTAGTACCTAATGTAACTTCCAAGTCTTCTCCAACAATGTTTGATTCCTGCTGGGTTTTAAAACTTATTCCCCAACCTTCGGAAACATAATACATTTCCCTGATGGTAGCTGTTTTTTCTCTTGCAACCAAATCTTTACAGAAATTTGCAACATAAACCATTTGACCTAATTTTCTGATTTGTTTTACATTACCGAGAGATCTTCTACCATATCTGTCTCCTAAAACATAGTATCTTTTAGCATCATCATATACAATGTTTCCAGTACCTCTTGAAGGAACTCTAAGTGAAGGGACTTTCTTTTTCTCGATTTCTTCAATAATTTCTTCACCTAAACCTTTTAACTTGTTGAAAGTGTACTCTTTTCTGAGCTCTTTATGTGATTTACCTTCTTGTTTAATTTCAGCCATTTAATCACCTATTCTTCAAAATCTCCTTCATCTTCATCTTCTTCTTCATCGAAGTTGAGGTTACTATGTTCTTCATCAACTGCATATCCATGCTCATCAAGTTCTTCCATGATGATTGCATCAAGTTCTTCCTCTTCCTCTTCTTCCTCAACCTTTTCACCGAGCAATTCTGCAAGAGCTCTTTTAGTTACTTTAGCAAGGACTTCCTGGTATTCAGGAACACCGGTTTCACCAAGTTTTGCAGCTTCTTCAATAATAACAGGTACATATTCTTCAAATACTTTTGAACGTTTTTCTTTTTCTTTAGCAGCTCTTTTTTGTCTAATATGTTTTTGAAGTTGACGAGCTAATTTCATTGTAGCTTGTCTGATTTCCTGAACAATTTCAGGTTCTGGGGAAACACTTTGTTTACCTGTTGAGAGGTATGGAACTTGGGTTGAAATAATATTGACAAATAAAGTTAATGGAGTATTGTCCATATCTTTAAGACCATAACGTTTCCAGTCAATACTTTTCAATGCTTCAGTAATAGCACAGCTTCCTGCATCAAAGGTTAATGGAACTCTGTTAGCAAATCTCATAATTTCAGATTTTCTTTGTTCATTAACTTTCCTACCGGAATTTCCGCCATAAGCCAATCCTGCCTCAATAATAAATGAGACACCTCCTGCATAGGTTACAGGTTTTCTAGTTATTGTGGTTACAAATTCAGGTTTAAGAATTTGTTTCATACCTTTTTCAATTTGTTCAGATCCGATTGGTATGAGTCCGTCAGTTGGAGGAGCCATAAATTTCATCTTTTTGAAACATTGAACAATAGCCTCCGCTTCAGGGAATGTCATGTCTTTAGGACGTTTGTTCATATCAATTCCAGTCATTTGGGCGATTTCGTCCGCTCTTTTATTTGACATTCTTGACATTGATGCAGTTAACATGCTTTTATATCTTCTTTTATCAGTATTTTTAGCCATTGTCATTAAATCGTCAGCACTTACACCTTTAGGGTGTGGTAATACTTCTTTTGGCTGTACTGGAACAACATCTGCTGCTCTTTTGAAGATATATTTGTGTCCTGTCGGATCTCTGAATGTAATTTTTGCATGCGGATTTCCAATCATGGTTCTTCTGATATATTCGAAAGCACCTTGCTCTGCCATGGAGTATGATACGTCTTTAAAGTGTAATTCTATACAAACTCCTGTTGCTTCAGCAGGGTAGTCTTCTCTTTCCATTAAAATTCCACGGTTGTTTTCAACATCCATCTGGAATTTCATTTTTACTCCTTTAATTCCATCTCCTTCTTTATAACATGAAATTACATGAGCAGGTTTACCTGTAGTCATTTGTGAAAGTAATACACATCCACTACAACCTAAACCTTGTTGTCCTCTGGATTGAATGTTTCTGAATTTGGATCCTGCAAACATCATACAATATACTTGCATTACATAATCCTCAGGAATTCCCGGCCCATTATCTTTGTGTCTTAGGATGTAGTATTCTTTATCTACACGTTTTAATTCAATATCAATATCAGGAAGGATTCCTGCTTCTTCACATGCATCAAAACTGTTTGTAATCAATTCGTGAAATACAATGGTCAATGAACGAATTTTACCAGTAAAACCGAGCATCTGCTTGTTTTTTCTGAAAAACTGGGAAGGTGTTAATCTGTCAAAATCCTCATCCCAGTCAATTCCTATTTGTTGTTGAACCAAAATGTTTCCTCCTATAATTTTTCGAAATTTTTATAATTAAAATTATTAATTTTATAAGTATATAAATAACATCCGAGAGCATTTGATGAGTAATATTTTTACAGTACCATAGCTAGTCCGTTCAAAAATATACAATAAAATAATAATAAAAATTGTAAAGAATATAGTTTCTAAACTATGCTACCTATATATGTTGGTTGAAGTATATAATATTTTGCTATAAAGTTTTATAATTTTCTTCATTCAAAGCATTATTTTAATACTAATAGAATAATTTAATATAAAAAAAGTAATTCAGTAACATATTAATGTTACTGCAATGTTTCTTCGTCAAATTCAATCCCGTCTCTGAACTCAATCTTATCATCATGAATACCGACAAGATCTTTAAATTCTCTAAGTTTGAGAGTTTCTTTTTTGTTTTCTAAAAAGGCATAAACGGATTTATGTCTAGATCCGTTTAAAATCATTTCAATAGCTTCTTTAGCTACTAGAATATTCTCCATTTCGCCAATTAATGAAACCGTTTTACCATAAACAGCCATATCAACATCAGCTAACTCAGTAATAAGTTCGCGGGTTTTACCATTTTTACCTATGATTCTTCCTTTGTATCTCGCCAAAGCTTTTTTGGATTTTCCAATATACAATGGTAATTTCATAATTTCAAGATATATGTCGTCATGAATTAATTTCATGGCAACTTCCGGGTTAAAACCACGAGCTATGGCTTTTACAATGTGGTTTGCATTCCAAACACCCAAAGGATCTTCCATATCCTCACGAGGAGTGATATAAACAGTTCCATCATCACTATCAATATCAAGTATGGTGCCGGTTAACTTTTCAATTGATTTTTTAACGTCTCCATTTTTACCTATTAAAGCACCAACTCTATTTTGAGGTATTTTTAAATAATCTGTTTCAGGCATTTTTATCACCTTCGTTAGTTTACTATTTGTAAGAAATTCTATTTAATACTTCTTTTTAATTTCTATTGATTAATAAATTTTTTCTATTTCCTTTTGAATTTCTTTTTTGAGTTTTTACTAAATGAACTTTAGCCCAATAATTTTTCATATAACTTTTTGTAGTCCAATGCCATCTGGCTGGCAGTCCTAAGTTCTAAATTGTCAATTTGTTTTTTTACTCTCAAATATTCTTCTTTATCGTTGGAAATCTCTAAAATTCTTTGATAAGCTTCTTTTACATTATTGGTATCAATCAACCAGCCACAATCATTATCCTCAACTCTTCCATTTGAAGCACCGATTTTGGATGCAATGATTGGTACTCCAACGCTTATTGATTCAGTCAATGTATGTGAATATGTTTCTGGCCAGATGGAAAACAATCCCATAAATGATGGTTTAATCTCTTCAACATATTTTGCAAAATCTTCTCTTTCATATTCTCCATATGCTATTCCGATTTCTTTCAATTCCTCAGAAGCAAATCCCAATAAATGCAATTCAAGTTTATTTTCAACATCTTCTTTTTTCAATTCCTTTATGAATAAAGAACCCTTATGTGGGAAAAATGCTCCGGGAATTAATATTTTTATGGGATGAGTTAAATCAGGAATTGAATTTAGATTATAATATCTTTTTATATCTCTTCCATACTGCACTATTTGTATATCACTTTCATTTAATGTCGGATAATGTTTCAAGTACATATTTTTTGTAAACGGCATTGCAGTAATGAGTGCATCGCATTTTTCAAAAAGTTTTTTCATCTCTTTTTGCCAATCCTTTTTCCATTCAACAATATTTTCCGGCAAGTCAAACCATCCTATGTTTGAGCCGCATTTTTTATCATTACTGTCACAGTATCCTCCGCAATAATTATAATTTTCATCCAGTAAAACTAAACTTTGGCATATGTAATAATAATCGTGAAATGCGAGAATTGTAGGGATGTTCAGTGCACTTGCCACGTCCGGTAGGTCTAAACTATGGAACAGTAAGTGGTCTATTTGTATTAAGTCAATTTTATAATTCAATAGTATATTTGTGTAGTTTTCCTTAAATTCTTCGCTATGGATGAGTTTGGCATGCCATGGGGTAGTTAATTCAAATTCTTCCAAATCAACAAACTGATTGCCATCCAACCGGGACAATATTAATCGGGTCATATCAGACTTTAAAATAAAAAAATCATATTCGTCAGATACAGAATTCGCCATATCTTTAACCGCATGTTCTACGCCGCCACTGTAATGTAAAACATAAAGTATTCTTTTTTTAGAAGAGTTATTGTTATTTTCTGTCATGACAATCACAAATCCGTAATTAATCCATATTTGTAAATATTGAATCTGGATTTTTCATATAGTCACTTAATCTATTGAAGAATAATCCTAAATGATAACCATAAACAAATATATGGTTTACTGAAAGCGTTACGGGTATTTCACCATTTTCATATTTTCCCCAATGCACAACTGGAACAAAATTATCGCTGGGCAATGTCATATCATTGAAATTCGTATAATGAATCCATGGCAAACAGGATAAAATGGCGTATACATGATTTTGGGATTCCGGTCCATATATATACTGATGATTTTCTGGATTGGATTTTATATCTTGTAAAAAATCATTCCACTCCTTAAATGATTTAAAATTATCAATTGATTCGATACAGATATTTTCTACTGTAGTATCTTCATTTATCAACGGTAAAACAATATTTACATGCTCATATTCTCTTCCCTCGCCGTATAACATGAATGTTCTTAACTCGGGTATTGACTCTATTGTTTTGTATATTGCTGCAACACACATATTAAAAAAGGAAAAGTTATTTTCTTTTGAAAAGGAATATAGGTTTTCACAGTCAATTAATGAAGTTATGGAATATCTGGAACTAACGAAAAGCTTATTTATTTTCAAATCTTCTTCTGTAAAATCTAATTTTCTATATCGATGTTCTTTCATGATTTCACCAATTTTAACTGAAAGCTTTTTTCATGATTTCTGGAGTAATTTTAAATCCTTTTGCAAAACAAAATGAATTTATTACTTCTTTAGGTTCTTTTGACAACGCTAAATCATAAGACCATACGGATAAGATGAATTTAGCTAATTTTTCAATACATTCAGGGGGCTGGTTTTCATTGGCTACCATTACCAACAGTTTAACCATGGTTTGTATGATATATTCAAGATCTATTTCTTTGATGGTATTATTATGTAATCCTTCTTCTCTATTCCTCCATATTTGCCCCATAAATCCGTCTAAAACTATAATTCCATTTTTTGCTTTAGCAATTGCTTCTACTGTAAATATAAATGATTCATACACATTAAACTTTTCAAGAAAACGAATGTTCTCTTCTAACAAATATTTTCTTCTATAAATTCCTGCCCATGGCTCAAAATAGTTATAATCCATTAATATGCTGACATCATCATGGGATACTTCTATCCTGCCGAGGTTTTGAGTTACTGGAAAAGTCATATCGTTCATTTTTGTTATAAATGAGGTTTTCACCAGGTCTACATTATTTTGAGTAATCTCTTCATATATTGTTTCAATGTATTCTGGCATCATTTCATCGTCAGAATCAAGGAATATAATATAATCTGAAGTAGCTTTGTTTATTCCCAAGTTACGTGATGAACCGGGGCCCCTAGTTTCTTTGGGAGAATCATATAAAAATACATTATCATATTTTTCATCAAATTCCTTTAGAATTTCTGCACTCCCATCGGTTGATTTGTCATTAATAAATATGATTTCTATATCTTTAAAATCAAAAGTCTGATTTTTAATGGATTTGAATGTATCTTTAAGATATTTTTCAGTGTTGTAAACGGGGATGATTACACTTACTTTATAACTGCACATTTTTATCAGCTCGTTTATCTTCAATAATTTTTAAAATATTTTCTGCATGAAATACATTGCTTAAAAAATAATATGCTTTCTGTTCCATTGTTGTATCTGAATTAAAAATACCTGATCCACATATACTCAATACAAAAGGCAATAGTGATTCTATGGCTTCAGGGGGTTGATTATTTTCTACTAAAGTGCTAATCATTTTAGATGAGCATTCAATTACATTTTCCATGTCCTCTAATTGGACATGGTTATCATGTGCCCCCTCTTGTTTTAAATTCCAAATGTATCCTTCCACATTATCTAAAAGAATAATGTCTTTGTTTGTTTTTGATAATGCCTGTACGGAAAATAAGAAATTTTCATGAATCTTATATTTATAACTGAATTTGAGGTCATTGTCAAGTAAAAATTTTTTATTGTACAGTGTAGACCATGCTTCCAGATAATTGTATGTCATTAAGGGGGTTATATTTTCTGATGGCACTACAATTCGCCCTAAATTCTGGGAATATGAAATCTGCTTGTCAAACCCCGCAACAAAAGCAGTTTTAACAATATCTACATCATTTTCCACCATTTCTTTATATGTGGATTCTATAAATTCAGGACCTAACTTGTCATCAGAATCTACAAATGTAATATAATCGGCATTTGCCAATTCCATACTCCAGTTACGTGAAAATGAAAGCCCATCTTTACCTTCTGGGGTTATGAATAATTTGACATTATCATATTCATCAACAAATTTCTGTATAACTTCAACAGAATTGTCTGAGGATTTATCATCAACAAATATGACTTCGATGTCATCGAAATTGAATGTTTGATTTTTGATGGATTCGAATGTTTCCCCAATAATGTGGGCATAATTATATGATGAAATCAGTACGCTTACTTTATACTCACTCATTTTTTTTCACCAATGTTATCTTTATTTAACTGTTATTAATATAATTATATGTAATGAGTGAAATATTGATAATTTTAGTGTGTGTGGTATTATGGAATTAGAACCTTTAAATTCAAGTTATGATAATCTATTAAAAGAAAATCGTGAAATGAGAAAAAAATTGAATCAGTATGAAAAGGCTTATCCTGCAAAGGAATGTCCTGTTTGTGGGCATAAAGGCATTGATTTTATACCCTTTCCTAATATTATCCATAAAGAGGTTATTTGCCCAACTTGTCACTGCCATGAACGTCAAAGAGCATTATGGTTGTATTTTCAAAAAAATAAAAATTTAATAAATGACGGAACAAGAATACTTCATTTTGCGCCTGAAAAACAGTTCAAAGAATTATTTACATCAAAAGATACAGAATATCACACTGCAGACTTTAATCCTGGTGATTACGCCGATGCTGATGAAAAAATTGATATACAGGATATCCCATATGATGATAATTATTTTGACTTGATTTTGTGTTCACATGTTCTGGAGCATGTTCCGGATGACATGAGGGCATTGAGGGAACTCCGTAGAGTTTTAAAGCCAAAAGGTATTGCATTAATAATGGTTCCTATGAATGGGGTTTCATATAATCTTCCGTATGATGAATTTAAGACATTGGAAAAAGATGAATATAATACTCCTGAATTAAGGGAGAAGCACTATGGTCAATTTGATCATTTGAGATTATATGGGGCAGATTTTAAACAAAGAATATTTGAAAGTGGTTTTGAACTATTGGGTGAAGATTTCATTAAAAATCTTGGGCTTGAAACAATTGAAAGATATGCTCTAGTGAGAAATGAAAAAATATATGAATGTACAAAATAATCTGTTAATGTGTGTTGTTAGATATGGTTGAAAATGAAAATAAATTTCCTGATTATGTTACTTTTCCAAGAACATTTGAGAAATATAAATGGTATAAGCCATTAATTACAATTGTTCTTGTGGCAATTTTGTATTTTGTATTTAATACTATTTTAACAGGGGTCTTTCAGGCAATATATGGGACAAATGTTATTGATGGGGTAATGAATGGGGGATATGAAACTTTAAATTCTTCTGATGTTTCAGTTTATTATTCTTATTTGTCCATGGTTATTTTTGCCCCTGCAATTTATATTGCTTCTAAAATTGTTCGTGATAGGCCATTTTCTTCTTATTCTTCTTCCCGTGGAGGATGGAATTGGAAAATTTATTTCAAATGCTTGTCCATTCCTTTTGTGATATATCTGGTTTATTTTTTAATATCTCTATTAATATTCAATGAACATAGGGGCGTCAGTCAAGTTTCTCTAATATGTATGATTATATCTTTGATTCTTATTCCTGCTCAATGTATTATTGAAGAACATGTGTTTCGTGGTCTTTTAATGCAGACTTTAGGGGCATGGTTTAAAAATCCGGTTTTGGCGATTGTTATTCAGGCAGTAATTTTTGCTATAGTTCATTCATACAATTCCCTTGGTGTAATAAGTATAGGTATTTCCGGGCTTATTTATGGATTAATCTCCTGGCGTACTAATGGTTTGGAAGCAGCTTCTGCAATTCATTCAATTAATAATCTGATGGCATTTTTCGTTGTAGCTCTTAATTTAAGTTCAATTTCATCAACAGTCACTTTCTGGGATTTTATTTCAGATATTCTGCTTACTTTAGTTTCGGCAATTGCAATATATTATATTGGAGTTAAAAAAGGATGGTTTGATGAAAAAACACCAGATAAATTGATTTAGAAAAAAATTTTAAATTTATTTTCTTTATTTTTTATGTATTTTTAAAATTTAGGATTTATATACTCCCAAACTTCTTCAAAACTGGTTTTCACACCTAATTTGGTGTATTCACGAACAAGGGTGTTAATATCTCTTTCAAGCAATTCTTTTGATATTGGATTGTCCAGAACTACGGATTGGGAAACGTCAATGATTACTGGAGTTTCATTTTTATTCAGTATATTGTAATTGGATAAATCTCCATGCGCTAATTTGGCATCATTAACAAATTTTTTCAATTCAACCAGTAATTTATTGAAAAATTCATCAGGATTTGTTGGGGGCCGATTTTTAACAGGCTGTGCAGGGTTCCCGTCTTCATCACCAATAAATTCAATTAATAATACATTATTTGCACTGGTAATAGGTTTTGGAACGGTTACTCCAACATCATATAATCGGGTTAAGTTTTTAAATTCTTTTGTCACCCAGGAATAAATGATTTTGCGTTTATTTTTGGTTTTAACGTTAAATCTGGGATCTCCTTTCAGATAATAATCCATTTTTTTAAAATCAGATGTAGCTATTCTATAAATTTTAACCGCTACAAATTTTTCATCATCAGTAATTCCTGTAAGTACATTGGCCTCTTTACCGGTACTTATGGCACCGTTTAAAATGTCAATATGACCTTGGTTAGCTAATTTGTACAGCGTTTCTAAGGTAATCTTATCAAAAATTTCATTTCCTGTTTTTCTATCAGAACTGTCTTTTTTTCTTTTTTCGGAATGAATTTTTTCATGCTTGGCATCGGCTTTTGCTACTTTAGGATCCATTAAAATCAGTAAAAAAAAGTAAATGGTGTGGTTACATTTTTAAGTAACCTTTTCTTTCAAGCCAGTTTGACTCGGTTTTGGTGTATCTCCAGATTACATCTCCTTTTTCATCGGATTGGAAATCCCATGGTTTTACAAGGATGACATCACCTTCACGAATCCAAATACGTTTTTTCATTTTTCCGGGAATTCTGGTCATTCTAATGTGTCCGTCTGCACATCTAACTTTTAATTTACCATGTCCCATGATTTGTTCGACTACACCAGGAATTTCTCCCTTTTTAGGAGTTCTAACTCTCCTATACTCTTGTTGATTGTTGTTATTAGCTTTAGACAAATACTCTCCTCCAAACTTAAAATATAATTCACAATTATATAAATTATTTATATATTTATCAATATACTATATATTAATTTATTGGATTTTAATAAAAAGGTGTTTTAATGGGTACCGAATTTTTAAAAATAAAAGAGTGCGATGAAGCGCAAGATATTATTCAGGATTTATTTGACAAATATTGTACAGCTCAAAGTGAAGAAATTGATTGTGAAGACGCTTACGGAAGAGTATTATTCAATGATGTTTATAGTAGAATGGATTTCCCTCCATTTGATAAGGCTTTAAAAGATGGTTTTGCAATTCTATCAGAAGACAGTTATGGGGCAAGTGAAGAATCACCGAATACGTTGGATGTTATTGATTTTTTAGAAGCAGGTTCCATTACTGATAAAAAAGTTGAAAAAGGTAAATGTATTGAAATCAGTACTGGAGCAGCTATTCCTGAAGGTGCAAATGCTGTTGTGATGGTAGAATACTGCGAAAAATTTGACGATAAGGTTAATTTATTTACCACTGCAACTCCATCTCAGGATATTGCTAAAAAAGGATCAGACATTGAAGAAGGTAAATTGATTCTTAAAAAAGGAGATATTTTAACTCCGGGCAAAATTGGGGTTTTACTGTCTCAGGGTTTTAAAACTATTGAAGTGTATAAAAAACCTACAGTTGGCATAATATCTTCAGGTAATGAGATTACAATGCAGGGTCAAGATTTACCATTCGGTAAAATCTATGATGTAAACGGAAACATGATTAAAAACGATGCGGTTTCCTGCGGTGCCGATGCAAAATTTTTAGGTGTTGTTCGAGATAATTATGACCAGGTAAAAGAAAAAATTCAGGAATCACTTGAAGACGTTGATATTTTATTATGCTCAGGCGGAACCTCAGCAGGTCTGGGGGATGTAATCAAGCATGTTTTGGATGAATTGGGTGAAGTTTACATTCACGGTATATCTGTTCAGCCAGGAAAACCAACAATTGTTGGTGTTATCAATGAAAAATTAGTTATTGGTCTTCCAGGTAATCCTGTATCTGCATTAATGATATTTAATGCATTTGTAGCTTCTCCATTATCTAGTGTTGCAGGAATTAAAAAAGAATTTGAGCAAAAAGTAATTAATGGAGTTATGACAAGGAGAATCCACTCTCCTGTTGGACGTATGCAATATCAGCTTGTAAAAGTGGATGGAAGTGATGTACAACCTATATTTAAAGATTCAGGTGCAATTTTTTCTTTATCCAGTGCTGATGGTTATGTAAAAGTGGAAAAATCAGTTGAATTATTGGATGAGGGTGAGGAAGTAGAAGTTTATTTATTTAATTAAATCAAAATTACTATTATAAGGTGAAACAATGGAACATGAAATAAAAATTATTCCAGATCAAAAATTAGCTGTTATCAATTATAAAGGTCCAATTACTGATTTGGGGCTTTTGATTTCCAAATTAGCAGATTGGGTTGATGCGGAAGAAATAAATGCTTTGGGTGAACCTTTTGTGGTTTATTATTCACCAAGACATGAAGTAAATGATGGTGATGCTGTTTATGATGTAGGGATTGTCATTGACGATGAAGATGCTGTTGATGAGGATATGATTCGTGTAGTTGATATGGTTGAACATAAAATGTTGTGTGGAATTCATGAGGGTTCTACAGACAATATTATGGATAGCTATGCAGAATTAGTTGATATTTCTCAAGCAAATAATTATGACATTATTGGCTCACCAAAAGAAGTTTTCATTAAAGGTTTCCATAATTGCGATAATGAAGAGGAATTTATTACTGAAATTCAATTACCTATTATTGAAATGTAGGTGATATATTATGGCTAAAAAAGAAAAAATGGAAGAAAAAGAAAAAGAATTTGATGTTGATAAAGAAATAGAAAGATTATCTAGATCAACCCGTATTAATATCATGAAATCCCAAAATTCTTTTGAAAGCAGATTGAATCAGTTGGATAAAGATATTGAAGATGCAATATCTGCAAAAGAAAAATTATTTGATGAAACTAAAGAATTAACATCAAAACATATCATGACCAATTATACGGATAATGCATTGGAAAGATACAAGAATCAATTAAGAAAAATTTAATTTTTTCTTATTCAAATATTTTTAGAAAAGAATCCATCGGCAATGTTACGCCATAATTGCTGAATGGATTAATAACCACACCAAATATATTTTCAGGGTTATCCCCAATCATTTCTGCCAGGTCTTTTGTATAAATATTGATTGCGGAGGTATGTCCATATACTTCTGAATCATCGCTGAATAATGGAATAAAGATTCTTCCTTCATCATCTTTGATTTTTATTGGATTGAAACGAAAATCTTCAATATTTTTTGAATCAGGACTTGTTATTTCAATAGGCATTATTAATTGGGCATTTTTTATTTCTTCAATTAATGCATCATTATCCTCTTTAGTTGCATTATCGGGATTAATATTTAAAAGTTCTTTTAATTTGCTGTTCATTCAAATCACTATAATCCGATAACTTTCAAGTCATGAACAAGTATTTTTGGAATAATGTATGGTCCTTTTTGTTTAATTTCAGATTTAAGACCGTTGCATGTTTTCATCAGTTCGAAAATATTTCCTGAAATCATTGCTTTTTTAACACCGTCAGTAATTTCTCCTTTTTCAATTGTAAATGCATTATTTACTTCAACAGAAAAGTCTCCTGAAATTGGATTTGCGGTATGTGCTCCTAAAACACTTGTAGTTATTATTCCTGAATCAATTTCATCCATTCCAATTTTATTTTCAAATTTAAATTCAATATTGGATGGGGATGTGCTTGGTGTTGACAGATAAGATGCTCTATAACCATTGGAAGTACTTTCGCATCCTGCTTTATTTGCTGTGTAGATATCATATAAAAATGATTTTAAAACTCCATTTTCAACCAAAGTAGTCTTTTTAGATACAGTTCCTTCACCATCTGCTTTTACACTTCCCATACCTCCTTCAAACAATGGATTATCAATGATTGAAAGATCGGTATTGGTAATTTCGCTGTTAATTTGGTCGTGGAGAATAGATCTTCCTCTTAAAATATTTTCACCATTGAATCCATCAATAAATGTGGAAAGCAATCCTGATGCAGCATAATAATCAAGAACAACATCACATTCTTTAGTTTCGATGGCTTTTGGATTTAAAGAGTCTTTAGCTATTTTACATACACCATCAGTTAATTTTTCATATTCCAAATCGAGCAGTCTTGAAGATTTGTAGTCATATGCCGTTGCGATTTGCCCATCTTTTTCAACAGTAACGGATAATCCTCCACTAAATCCAGTATTTTTATCATAAATAGATACTCCATTTGAATTTAGTATTAATTCTTCAGATTTCATTGCTGAAAAACCGGTGGAAGTTATGCTGCACTCATTTTCCTTTGTACGAGCAATGATATTTTCTAAAAATTCACAGCATTCATCTAAACTTAAATCGTCATATTTTTTATCATAGGTTCCTTCGATATCTCTGACTTTTTCAACCTTTGCGAATTCATAATTTTTATCAACTTCATTTAATTTTGCATTGTCTAAGGCCTTTTGTGCTATTTGTGGGATTTTATCAAGGTCCGTTGTGTATGCAAATCCCATTTTATTGTCTTTAATTACACGAATCCCAACACCTTTGTCAATCTCTTCCTTTGCAAAATTTAAAACGTCTAGTTGTGATTCAACTTCAATACATTCACTGTTATCTATATAAATTTCCCACTGGTCGGTTAATTTTTCAACTTCTCTGACACATTTGTCCGCTATTTCATATATCATACTATGTTCCTCACAATGCAAATTTCTCAATGGCTTCAGCTACACCATCACCAAAGTTATTTTCGCAAACATATGTACTAATCTCTTTTAAAGAGTCATCAGCATTTCCTACAGCTATTTTTACTCCGGCTTCTTTTAGGAAGTCTTCATCATTTTCACTGTCTCCAATAGCCATCACGTTTTCCATATTGATGCCGTTTTGTTCACATAATCTTCTAAGTGATGTTCCTTTGTTAACACGTTCGTCTGTTACATGAATGGCAAAACCGCTGTCATAGATTTCCAATTCATCAATATGCTCATAATCTTTAAGTGCATCTTCAATAATTTCTCTTTCAATTGTTTTATAAAATACTATTTCTGTCGCACGGTAATCATTGTCATGTGAAGCGTGTTTTGAATAGTCATCGCCTAATTTTTCTTTAAGGTGCATTTCTGCTTTTTCAATATATTCTCTGTTTACTAAAATTTCAACAGCATTGTTATTATATCCTTCTTTAAAAATCATCCCGCCATTTTCTGCTACAAGCCCTCCACTGCATCCGATTAGAACTTCAGCGGCATATGCGTAATTAACCACATTTCCAGTAACGATTATTGTTGGAATTCCATTTTCTTCAGCGGCTCTTAAGGATTCAATAGCTGAAATGCATATTTTTCTTTTTTCATCTGTTATTGTCCCGTCAATATCAACAGCTATTGCTTCTATTTTCATGTTTTATCTCCTTGAATATCTGTGTGCAATGTTACATGTTCCTTCTTTACTTACCATACAGGCTCCGATAGGGTGGAGCGGATTACATTCTTTTCTAAATAATGTACAGTCCTCAGGTCTTTTGAGACCTCTTAAAATAGGTCCGCAAATACATCCTTTTGGTGCTTCTTTAACGTCCTTAACTTCAATGTCGTATTTTTCACGGGCATTAAATTCTGAAAATTCGTCTTTTATTTCTAAAACGGAATTAGGTATTTTGGGAAATCCTCTCCATTCTCTGCTTGCAACATCAAAGACTTCATCAATCATTTTTGTTGCAATTTCATTTCCTTCTTCTCTTACGGCTCTTGCATATTCATTATCTATTTTTGGTGTATCATTATGAATTTGTCTTAAAATCATATAAACAGACATTAATATGTCTAAAGGATTAAATCCGGCAACAGCCTGAGGGATACCGAAATCAGTAGAGAAATATTCAAATGGTTTGGTACCGATTATTGTACAAACGTGTCCTGGTTGGATTAAAGCATTAAGGCTTGTTTGTCCGGAGTTGATTAAAAAGTCTATTGCCGGAGGTATTAATCTGTGGCAGGACAGTACTGAAAAGTTTTCAGGAGGTGTGGATAATATTTCTGCTGCGGTTGTAGGTGCAGTTGTTTCAAAACCCGCTGCCATAAATACAACATCATTATCTTCTTTTTCAGCTATTTCAATAGCTTTATTAATTCCATAAACTATTCTTACATCTCCACCCTCAGCTTTGGCATCTGCAAGTGATCCCTGTGAACCAGGAACTCTTAGCATGTCTCCAAATGTTGTTATTGTAACTCCTTTTTCAACCAGTTCTAAACATTCATCTATTTCACGGGATGGAACAACACACACTGGACATCCTGGACCTGCAACAATCTCTACTTCGTCAGGTAGGAGGCTTCTGATACCATTTTCCATTATTGTATGTTCGTGTGAACCACATACGTGCATTATTTTAACAGGCGTTGCTAATTTGTTAATTCTATCTAATAGTTCTTTTGACATGTTTTTCATGATTACACCAAAGAATTTAAATTATAATATATTAATATTAATTATAGATATTAATTAAATTTTTTTATTATTTAGTGATAATCATGTTCAACAACAATAAAATTTTAGTAGTAATCCCTGCTCGTGGGGGTTCAAAAAGAATTCATCGCAAGAATATTCGTTTACTTGCAGACAAACCATTAATTTCTTATGCAATTGACATCGCTAAATCTTCCAAATATGTTGATGATGTTGTAGTGTCTACTGAAGATTCAGAAACTGCTTCAATATCTGAAAAATTTGGAGCAAGTGTTGTAAGACGTTCTCCTGATTTGGCAGGAGACCAAATTCCAGTCGATCCTGTTGTTTATGATGCGACAGTACAAAAGGAAAAAATTGCATTTGATGAGTATGATATTGTAATTACCCTACAAACAACATCTCCTCTTTTAAAAACAGAAACTCTTGATAAGGCCATTGAAAAATTTGAAAACTTTGATGTTGACACTGTCATTTCTGTTGTGGGAAATAAACATTTGAGCTGGGGATTTAATGAAAAAGATAATCGTTATTTCCCATTATACTCTGAAAGGTTATCTCTACAACATCTTCCTATGGAATATGTTGAAACTGGAGGTATATTCGCAACCAGAAGATCTTTTATAACTCCAAATTCCCGTTTGGGAAATAATGTTGATTTGATTGAAATTTCTCAAGAAGAGAGTATTAATATTGTTTCTTATAAGGACTGGTGGGTTGCTGAACGTTATATAAATAGAAAAAAAATAGCAATGATTGTCAACGCTAATGATGATACAGGGTTCGGTCCAATTCAGAGATGCGTTTCTTTAGCATCCAGATTACTGAGTGATAATGTTTTATTTTTCATTGATGAAAATTATCCGTTGGGTGTTGATTTTGTTAAAAGTTTTAACTTTCCATTTAAATTATATGATGGAAATGATGATTTATTCAACAAATTAAATGAATTCAATCCTAAAATTGTTGTTAATGATGTGTTTGATACTACTAAAGAATATGTTTCTCATCTAAAAGAAATGGGATTTTTTGTAATTAACTTTGAAGATCTTGGAGAGGGTTCACAAGATGCTGATGTAGTTTTTGATTCATTATATGAACATGATGGTGGATTTGGAAATATTTTTAGTGGATATAAATATTATTTATTAAGAGATGAATTTTATTTCCAGCCAAAAAAAGTTGTAGGTCCAGATGTTAATGATGTGCTGATTGCAATTGGAAGGAACGATTCAAATAATTTAACTGAAAAAATATTGGAATCTGTTTTAGCTAGTGGTTATGCGGGCAGGATTGATGTCATTCTGCCTTTCAATTATCAATATGGAGAAGAACTGATTCAAAAATATGAATCAAATAATAATGTTCAAATTTATAGAAATAGTGTGGAAAATATCAGTGCATTCATGCTGAGAGCAGATATTATTTTTTCATCAGCAAGTAGAAAAATGTATGAAATCTGTTCTGTTGGAACTCCATGTATTTGTATTTGTCAAAATGGACGTGAACAAACTCATGATTTTGCATCTTCTGAAAACGGATTTATTAATATGGGTCTTGTTGATACGATATCAAATGAGAATATTACCAATCAATTTAAAATTGTTTGGCAGGATTTTGAATTGAGGCAGAATATGAGTAATTTGATGAAGAATGTTGACTTAAAGCATGGTTTTGAAAATATTTGGTCTGTTGTTGAACAGAAATATTGGGCACGTGATTTTGAGCAGCAAAAACATTAGGTGTTAATATGAATATTTTTTATAAAAAGCCTTATTTGATAGCTGATATTGGGGTTAATTATTACGATATTGCTCAAAAAGAAGAAATATCTGCTATGGAAGCTGCGAAATTAATGATTTTGGAAGCTAAAAAAGCAGGTATTGATGCCGTAAAATTTGAGTCTTATAAAACTGAAAATATCATATCTCGTAATTTTCCAGAACAATTCGATTTATTTAAGAAATATGATGAATTTGGTCGTGATGAATTTTTTGAGTTATCTGAGTACTGCAATGAATTGAAAATAAAATTCTTATCAACACCTCTTGATTATGAATCTGCTGATTATTTGGATGAGTTCATGGATATTTATCCAATCGCATCTTCTGATTTAACAAATATTCCTTTTATACAATATATTGCAAAGAAAAATAAGCCAATGTTGTTATTGACTGGTGCGGCAACATTAAATGAAGTTAAAATTGCTGTTCGAGCTATTGAAGAAGTATCTACTGTTGATATTGCAATATTGCATTCCGTATTGGCTTATCCAACGGATTATAAGGATGCTAATTTGGCAATGATTAAAGATTTGTCTCAAAACTTTCCAAATTATGAAATTGGATATTCAGACCATACTAAACCGGATTCAAACATGTTTGTCCTAACAGCTGCATATAATTTTGGTGCAGATATTATAGAAAAGCATTTCACTTTGGACAAATCCCTTCCGGGTAATGACCATTCACATTCAATGGATCCTGAGGATGTAATGATATTTAAAACAAACATCGGATTTTTATCTCAAATTAAAGGGATGAAAAACAAACAACCGTTAATATGTGAATCTTTAGCAAAGCGTGATGCGAGAAAATCCATTGTCCTCACGAAAGATATTAAAAAAGGAGATGTAATCACATCAGACATAATAGCATTTAAAAGACCTGGTATTGGAATATCTCCTGCTGAAATTGATGATGTTGTTGGTAAAACCGCTTTGGTTGACATAGCTGAAGATACAATAATTGATTTTGATATGTTATCATAACATTTATTAATGTCTGTGTTTACATTATTAATTGGTGTTGTCCATGAAATTTTGTTATGAATGCGGATGTAAATTAGAGGGTAATGAAGATGTCTGCCCTGAATGTGGGGAAGAATTTGAATTTTATGAACGTCCTGAAGATTTGATAGGAAATGTTTTAAATCAATTTTTGGACGATGTTGACCAATTGAAAAATAATGCTATCGAATATATGAAAGATATGGATATCGATGATGTAGTCGATGATTTTACTAGAAATTCTAAAAAAGCATTAAACCAGGATGCAATTTATGTTGCTCGGGCTCGTGTGAAATTGGAAAACTCCGGTGACAATCAGAGGGTCATATATCTTTGTAATAAAGCATTGCTTGTTGATGATAAAAATTGGGAAGCTTATTATTTAAAAGGAAGAGCTTTAATTAATTTAGGAAGATATGATGAAGCTATCGATGAATTAATTAACAGTTTAGCTTTAAATGAAGATAATCTTGAAGCTAGGGAGTATATTGCAAAAGCATCTCGCTTAAATGGTGATTTGGATTATTCTTTAAAAATCTATGATTCAATTTTGGATATTGATGATAAATATTATGAAGCCATCTTGGGTAAAGCTTTAATTTATTTCAAGTTAAAAGATTATGCTGAAGCAGATAAATTCTTTAAAGAAGCAAATGATATTTCTCCTGTTTCTGGATATGCAAAACATAAATGGGATTTCTGCTTAGAAAAAATCGGCGAAGAATGAATATTAATTTTACATTAATATTACTTTTTTTAATTTTTAGTAATTTTTCATGTTATTAAACTAGTTTTTATATTATAAAAATATTTAAAATCTGACAAAAAAATAAATAAAAAAATAAAATTAAAATTCTGAAGAACAATCTGCAGAATATTTGCTGAGCAATACTGCACATTTGTCTATGGTTTCAGAATTTAATTTAATAGTAGTGTTTTGAATAGTATTTAATAATTCATCAATAAATAAGTCTTCATCAGTTAAAGGCATATTTATAACAACTACTTCATTATTAATAAAACCTACTAAAGGTTCTACAAAACAATTTCTAATATTATTGTCATTAAGGAAATTAATCAAATCTTCACCTAATGTTAATGCTTTTTGTTTTATTGCATTATCCTGTGAAAATTTAGCCTGTTTTGTTGTGTATCTAAAGCGTCTTTTATTTCCTACCTGAGCAATCTCGAATTTTTCTTCATCTTGACTAGCAGATTTAATTAATTCAATATTTTCATTTTCAGAATTCAATCTGTTTTTTGGATTGTACTTTTGGGAAAGAAGCGCATAGATTCCTGTAGGTCCAACAACTACGTGGTTAATTCCAACAGGGGAAGTTGGAGTTTTAACATTATAGAATACATAATACTCTTCAGGTAAAGTTAACAAATGTTCTCTAATAATTCTTGTTCTAATGGTAGTTTCCTGAGTATCTCTAGTTCTATAAAATCCATAAGCTATAATGACGATTGATATTAATAAGGCTGCAAGCCCTGCTCCACGATTAACTAATAAAACCACAATAATGCTTGCTATAAATATAATAACTCCTGCTATGATGATGTGCTGATCTGTTGTTAAATTTTTTATATCGAAATCAGGACCATCATCAACCAATCTGTCTGTTGATACGATTCCGTCCCCAGGTTCGGCAATTGTTAATTTGCTTTTCAAGCTTCCAAATCTGCCTGATGTTTCTTTTTCAGGAATATCTTGATAATATACTCTCATTCCTTTAAAGAATTCATCTTTAAGGAAACTTTTTAGTATATTATAATCATTACTTTTTGGAACTGCAAATTCTTTACTGAATTTAGATAAAACTGGTTCTGGAATTGTTGTCCTAGCAGTTTTTGGAGTATTTTCAATTTCTGTTCTTTCTTGTTCAAGTTCTTCTTCTGCAATTTTTTGCATAGCGTCTTCTGAAAAGAAAGTTTCGAGTTTATTAGTAATGGATTTTATGGAGCGGTCGTTTTCAGCTGTTTGTTCTTCTTCAGGGATATCTGGCTGATTTTTTCTGGTTTCGGCAAGTTCTTTTTTTCTTTCATCAATATACTGATCTAACTCTTTATTCATTTCTGAATCAAGATATCTTAAAGAACCTCCACAGCTGTCACACTCATAGTCCAGTATATTATCGCTTGATTTGATTTTATATTTTAATCCACAGTCTTCGCATTGAACAATTTGTGAATTATCATATTTTATAGAACTTAATATGCCGGAACCTTGAGATGGAGCATCAGAATAATCTCCTAAAAGTTCCAAATCTCCTGCACATGAAGAACACTCAAATGATGTAATATCGTCATTATCATCGAGTTGGTATTTGGCACCACAGTTCTTACAACATACAACTTTCATAATATCCTCTTAAATTTACCTTTATATTATTAGATATGATTAGTTTTTATTATTAAATATATTCATTTATTAATCAATTTTAAAAATTTTTTTCATCAAAAAAATATGTAAAATTATCATTTATGTATTTTTCTTATATAAATATAGATTTTCAATCTGTTTTATCTTCGTATAGTTGGTCAAATTCTTCTGCTCAATATCCGAGATATAATATGTAACGTTACTATCA
Source organism: uncultured Methanobrevibacter sp. (assembly GCA_900317865.1). GTDB lineage: Archaea > Methanobacteriota > Methanobacteria > Methanobacteriales > Methanobacteriaceae > Methanocatella. Next base: position 45,555 of record ONIK01000004.1, read on the forward strand.
ATAATTTTTTGAGTATTATAGCTTTCTATTCCTGGAGAATTCATACCTAAATACCAGTAATATGGACGTATATTATAGTTACCGATTTTGATTTCGCTCCAGTTATCTATATTTTCTTTAATATAGTCAGTCATTTTTTCAGGAGCATTAAATTCATTTGTATCATCAAATGTGTATGTAAATGCAAATCCTTGAATCAAAAAGAGTGCAATTAAAATTATTGGCAATATGCTTTTTCTGCCGATTTTTGTATTTATTTCATCAACTGCAACCATTATAAAGTAGACTAATGCCGGAAAAATTGGAATAATGTATCTGTTAACTTTTATGATGTAATATGACTGGAATATGAAGTATGATAAAATCCATGCCAGCATAAATATTCCCATTTTATATTTACTGTCTTTTCCAATTAAATATAGGCCGATTAATGTTAAAAGTATTGTTATTGTTGAACTGAACAAATCAAATGTGGCTAATGCAATAAAACATATTATCATTCCAACGATTTTGCTCATGCTCAAATCAAATTTATTTCTTTTGACCCATAATGCAGCACCAACTGTTAAAATTAAAAACACTAATCCTGAAAGTAAAGTTGGTTGATTTAATGATGGTGTGTTGGTGACAAATGTCGTATTGGATGAGGAAATAAAATTTCCCATATTTGTCAGGTAATATCCAAGATCAGGATTAAATGCGTTGTCATGGGTTGATCCGAGATTTCCTTCAACTCCGCTTGTAAGCAATCCGTCAAAAACTAATTGACCATCCCCCATTGACATGATGGTTGA
>ONIK01000050.1 GCA_900317865.1 uncultured Methanobrevibacter sp.
AATAGATGATCCTTTGCTTCTAATGAGTAAAGCCCAATGTTATTTAAGGCTTGATAAAAAAGATGAAGCTTATGAAATTTATCGGGAAGCTATAAATTTGTGTGATGAAAATTTGAAAGATAAAAAAGATCCTTTTATTTTAAATATTAAAGGAAACTGTCATCTGATTTTAAAAAACTATATTAAAGCTATCGAATGCTATAATGAGGTATTGAAGATAGATGATGAAAATACATTGGCATTGAGCTTCAAATCCGTTGCATTAATTAGACTTGATGAACAGGATGCGGCTTATGAATGTCTCGACAGGCTTCTGGAAATAGATTCCAAAAACAATGATATAAAACTATTTAAAGTGCAATATTTAAACACGATGGAGAGATATGATGAAGCTCTGGAAATATTGGATGAAGTATTGAATGATTCCTTTGAATATCCTCAGGCATATATGCTTAAAGCAGATGCATTATATGAAACAAAGCATTTTGATGAGGCTTTAATGAATGTAACTAAATCACTTGAGTTAAATCCTGACATTTCTTATTCATGGTATTTAAAGGCAAAGATTTTCATGGAATATAGGAAGTATGAAAATGCTTTAAATTATTTTGATAAAGCATTGTCCATTGATTCTAATGTTGACTGCTATTTATTTGATAAGGCATCCTGTTATTTGAATTTATTTAAATATGATGAGGCATATGAAACTTATGTGAAAGCTTTTAAGCTGAATCCTCACAGTGGAGGCATTGCAAATTCGGATATTTTTTTGGATTTCATAAATGACTTGAAGGCAATTAATAAAAACTAGTTAAAATAGATATATTCATATGGAATTTAAGATTAAATCTAAAGGTCACAAGAATGTATCTTCTCTTCATAAATCTACTTTTGAGATAACAAAAGATTTGGATATTGGGCCAACTGCAGATTGTATAATCGGTGTGGATATGGATGACTCAATGTTGAATTTTCCGCAGGAGTTCAAAGATAAAATTGCTGATTCTAATACTAGGATTTTAGTTTTGCTTGATACTCCTAATGCTCATGATGAAATTATTGGTTTTGGTCATGAAGATTTGATTTTAACCCACCCTACAGATATTGTTTGCAGAACCAGTGATTTTACATGTCCTCGGACATTGATGATAAAATCCTCAAAGGCTGCATGTGATCTTAATCCTGATTTGATTAATGATTTAAAAAATGAAGAGATTCTTGAAGTTACTATTAAAATCATAGAATAATAGTTAACTATATATAATCATAAAAATATAATTATTAATAACCACTTTTGTTTTATGCGGGGGTGGTCGAGCGGTCAAAGGCGCTAGGTTGAGGGCCTAGTGGGTTAGTCCCTTCGCGGGTTCAAGTCCCGTCCCCCGCACTATTTTGAATTAACTTTTTTTAATTAACTATTTATGTTTTAAAGTTTAGACTTATATTTATATAATTAATTAATGGTGATAAATTATGAAGGCAGTTATTCCTGCAGCAGGTTTCGGTACAAGATTTTTGCCTGCTACAAAAGCGCAACCTAAAGAAATGTTGCCTGTTTATGATAAACCAACTATTCAATATGTTATTGAAGAAGCAGTAGCTTCAGGTATCGATGATATTTTAATCGTAACCGGTAGAAATAAACGTTCTATTGAAGATCATTTTGATAAATCTTTTGAACTTGAACAGACTTTACAAAGTGCAGGTAAAGATGACCGTTTAAAACAAGTTCGTGCAATTACCGATTTGGCTGATATTTGTTATGTAAGGCAAAAAGAGCAAAAAGGACTTGGTAATGCAATTTACTGTGCTAAAAAACATGTCGGTGGAGAAGCATTTGCAGTACTTTTAGGAGATTCAATTACTAAAGGACCTACTCCATGTACTAAACAGTTAATTGATGTTTATGAAAAATATGATGCATCAGCTATTTCTCTTGAAGAGGTTCCATTGGAAAAAGTGGAAAGATATGGAATCATCAAGGGAACTGAAGTTGAACCTAATGTTTATAATATTGAAAAGCTTGTTGAAAAACCTTTAGCTCATCAGGCACCATCTAATTTGGCTATTATGGGACGTTATGTTTTAACTCCAGATATTTTTGATAAGATTGATGAAACTGAGCCTGGTGTCGGCGGTGAAATTCAATTGACAGATGCTTTATCAAAATTGGATGCAATTTATGGTAATACCTTTGAAGGAAAAACCTATGATATAGGAAACCGTTTTGAATGGTTAAAAACTTCTATTGAATTTGCTCTTGATGATGATGAGTCCAAAGATGCATTAATTAAATATATGAAATGCATGATTAACAAATGTGAATAAACCCTTAGCTATCAGCTTAGGGATTTTATACTTTTTTTTAAAATTATGGGGCAGTGAATCCAATGCAGTACAGGTTAATTAAAAAAACTGGAGATGAAATATTCCCACTGGGATTTGGTGCAATGAGATTGCCTCTTAAAAATGGTAAGATTGATAGACAGAAAGCCAAAGAATTAATTTACCATGCTATTGATCAGGGTCTTAATTTTATTGATACTGCATACCTTTATGGTGACAGCGAAACCTTTCTTGGAGAAATCCTTCAGGGTGAATACAAAGATAAGATTAAACTTTCCACGAAATTGCCTACCATTAACGTTCGTAAATATGATGATATGGAAGAAATATTAGCTGAACAACTTAAAAGGCTTCAAAGAGATTCTATTGATTATTATTTTATTCATGCTGTTGATTTAAAAGCAATGAATCGACTTTTTAAGAAAGACCTGGCTAAATTTTTAAAGAAAGCCCAAAGCGAAGGAAAAATCAGACATGTGGGGTTTTCTTATCATGGACCTAAAGAGGAATTTCCTAGTTTAATTGATGCTTATGACTGGGATGTCGTTATGGTCCAGTATAACTATTTTGATGAAAATATTCAGGCTAGTGTTGAAGGTATTGAATATGCTGCTTCAAAGGATATGGGTATTTTTATAATGGAACCTTTAAAAGGAGGTATTCTTGCAGGAAAAATGCCTGGTGAAGCTGAAGAAATATTTAAAAAGGCAAATCCTAACAAGAGCAATGCTCAATGGGCAATGGAATGGGTTTTAAATAATCGAAATGTTACTTGTGTGCTGTCCGGAATGAATTCTTTTGAACAGCTTGATGAAAATTTAGAAATTGCCCATAAAACTACTCCATTATCTATGAGTTTTGAAGATTTGGAAACTGTTGAGCTTGTTAAAAGGGTTATGAGAAATTCTTTAAAAATAAACTGTTCCACATGCGGCTACTGCATGCCCTGTCCTCAGGGAGTTAACATTCCAGAATGCATGAAAATATATAATGAAAAATATTTGTTTAATCATAAAGGATTTATAAATCCGTCTTTTATGGATTATTATCAGTATGTCGGTGGAATAATGGGCAGTTCAGGAAATGCCGGCAAATGTAACGGTTGTGGCAGATGCTTAAGAAAATGCCCTCAAAAATTGGATATCGTTTCTGAATTGAAAAAAGTGAAAAAAGAGTTTGAAATTCCTGGAATGAAATATATTCTGTTATTTGTACAGCATGTTGGGTTTCCAATTTACAGAATGCTTGTTAAGATGTTGAACCGTTAATTTTTTCTTATTTTATTGCTTGTTTTCCCATTTCTGAGATTCAACCACATCATAGCTTTCCCGCCAGAATTTTTGTCTGACAATATTTGTGGTTTCTGTAAAAACTGGATTGTTCCTCTCTTTCATAAAATGGTCATAGTAATCATATGGCATGGTTATCACTTGATTTTTTTTAATTAATAATTTTTATCTCATTATATTTTATTTAAAGCTTGTTGAAGGCATTGATAAAAATTGTAGGCATTGATAAAAATTGTCACCATTAAAACATGGAATTTTTTTTAAAGTTAATAACTTTAATATATTTTAAAGTCCAATTTCAATATATAGGTGAGAAAATGAAACTGGAAGAATTATTGGCTCCATGTCCAAAATGTGGTTCTAAAGATAAAATTGCTCATAGAAAAATGTTAGACAATCATCGTGCACATGCAGAGATGGAAACTGTAAAATGTGAAGAATGTGGCTATATCTTCTTTGTAAACGAGGATATGGATGAAGATGAGAAAAAGAAATTGTTAAGAGAATTAAATAAAATATATGGTTAAAATGACATTTCATGTAATGATTATTCCTACACTCAATTGTCCATCTAATTGTAAATATTGTTGGGGTTCTGAAAATAAAAAAGAAATGATGGATATCGAAATTATTGACCAAATAATCGAATGGTTGGGCGATTTTAGGGATGACAAGGTTCATTTCACTTTTCATGGTGGCGAACCCCTACTTGCAGGATATGATTTTTATAAAGCTGCTCTTGAAAAGCTTTCCAAATTACCTAATTTGGAAGGTTTTTCCCTTCAAAGTAATATCTGGCTTTTAACGGATGAATTAATAGATTTGTTTGTTGAATATGGTGTTGTTGTAAGTACCAGTATTGATGGGCCAAAAGAAATCAACGATTATCAAAGGGGAGACGGTTACTTTGATAAAACCATGGCCAAATATGAACTCGCTAAAAGCAAAGGTCTTATAATCAACTTTGTTTTGACGGTCACAGAATATTCTAAAGATTTCTCCGATGAATTATATGAATTCTTCAAGGGAGAGAAAATGAGCTTAAAGATTCATGCGGCTCTTCCATCTTTAAGGGGAGATAATGCGGATCCGTGGGCACTTAATCAGGAAGAACATGGGAAGCTACTCATTGATTGGCTGGATAAGTATCTTTATGATTTGGATAAATTCTCAATCATGGATTTGGACCATATTGCTAAATCCAGCTTAAGGAGAAGAGGAACTCTCTGTACATTTGCCGACTGTATCGGAACTACATTGGCTGTCGGTTCTGATGGTTCAATATATCCTTGTTACAGATTTGTTGGAATGCAGGATTACGTTTTAGGAAATGTTGCTGCAAATCCCAGCTTTGATGATTTAAAAACCTCTGAAGCTTGGGCGAAACTTCAGGAATTTAGAGAATATGTTGATGAAAATTGTAAAAAGTGTAGATATGTTAAATATTGTGAAGGGGGATGTCCTTATAATGCAATTGTTGCATACCAAACTCCTCAGGCTGTTGATCCTCAATGTACTGCATATAAGATGATTTTCGGTGAAGTTTCCAAAAGGATGAATAAGGAATTTGCAAAGTCTGCTTTTGGAATGGCAGAACCTGCTCCTAGAAAAGAAGGTGAAGCATTCAGTATTATGGATTTAGCTATGAAATAATTGGGAAGTGTTAATATGCTTTGTGATGATTGTGAATACTTGGAATTTAGAAACAACTACAAACTTATTTGTAAATTGCATGATGGATTGCTATTGGATGTTAAACAATGTCAGAACTTCAAAAAGGCTGAAGATGAATAATTCTGATAGCTGATTTTCAAAAGATTGAATTAACGATATTATTAATTCAATTAATTTCTATTTTTTAAAGCAATAAATTAAAAAAGAAATCTTTGTGCTAAATACGTGAAACCAGGAGAAATACTTTATAATTTTATTTTTCAGTAATACTTGGTATATAAATGAATTTAAAAAAAGTAATACTTTTATAGTCGGAAGTACAAATAGTAATACTGGGTATATAAATGAATTCAAAAAAAGTAATACTTTTTGGCTGTGAGTAATACTTTATATTCCGACTGAATTTATTTTTTTTAATTGTCTTTCAATATTGGGATTTTCATTAAAAAATTTTTCAGTAATACTGAGTATATAAATGAATTCAAAAAAAGTAATACTTTTGAGGTTTTAGACATGATCGATGAAATAACTGACTATCTATTTGGACTGAAAATGACGATAATTTCTGGTATATTTCTGTTAATTGCAATAATTTTTATGATTTTTCATATTGACACTCCAATTTATCTAAATCCGGCATGGGGAACAGTAATAATAAGCGGAATCCCTATGCTGTTACTGGCCATGACCAGACTAATCCGTGAAAAATGGATTTCATCTGCATTATTGATTGCAATTGCTATGGTTGCTTCCCTATTGATTGGAGAAATTTTTGCAGCCGGAGAAGTAGCATGGATTATGGCATTAGGTGCTCTTTTAGAGGACTGGACTGTTGAAAGAGCTAAAAAAGGATTGAAAAATTTAATTGATTTGACTCCACAAACTGCAAGGCTGACTACAGGTGAGGAAATACCTGCAAGTGAGGTTAAACTTGGAGATAACTTAAGGATATTGCCTGGTGAGAAGATTCCTGTCGATGGACAGATTATCAAGGGTACAAGCTCAATAGATCAGTCTGTAATGACTGGTGAATCATTGCCGATAGACAAAAGCGTTGGTGATGAGGTATACTGTGGAACTACAAATATGTTTGGTGCTATAGACATCGAAGCTACAAGCTTATCTGATGATTCCTCTCTACAAAAATTAATAGATTTAGTTAAAGCGGCTGATGAAAAGCAAGCACCGACTCAAAGGATTGCAGATAAATGGGCAACATGGCTGGTTCCTGTTGCATTATTGATTGCTATTGCAGCATGGCTTGTAACTGGTAATATTGAACGTGGAGTTACAGTTTTAGTAGTATTCTGTCCATGTGCATTAATTCTTGCTACTCCAACTGCTATTATGGCAGCTATTGGTCAGGCAACAAAATATGGTGTTTTGATTAAATCAGGTGAAGCTCTCGAAACTTTGGGAGCTTTAAATACATTGGTATTTGATAAAACGGGTACATTGACATATGGTAATCTTGTAGTATCTGATGTAATTCCATTTGGAATGTCTGAATATGAATTGCTGTCTTTAACTGCTTCATGTGAGAGTTTAAGTGAACATCCTTTAGCTAAAGCTATTGTTTCCAAGGCTCAAAATGAAAACATTCAAATCAGTGAAGTGGAAAACTTTGAAATGTTTCCAGGTCTTGGAGTATCCTGTGATATCCGTTCCAATAAAATCTATGCAGGAAATCTTAAATTTTTAAATGAAAATGGAATAAATGATAATGTCGATGAAGAGTTGGATAAACTTAAAAGTGAAGGTAAGGCAACAGTAATTGTGGCTCAGGACAATAAGACTGTCGGTATTATAGCTTTATCAGATATGATTCGTGAAGATGCACCTCAAATGATTGAAGCGCTTCATGATATCAAGACTAAAACTGTTTTGCTTACAGGTGACAATACGCAGACTGCCAATTATTTTGCAGGCAAAGTAGGAATTGGAGAAGTTCACGGTAATCTGCTTCCTGAAGAGAAACTTGAATGGATAGAAAAATACCAGCAAAACGGCGAAAATGTTTGTATGGTTGGAGACGGTGTTAATGATGCACCTGCGCTTAAGACAGCTAATGTAAGTGTTGCAATGGGATCAATGGGCAGTGATGTAGCTATTGATGCGGCCGATATTGCGCTTTTAGGTGATGATATCTCTAAAATCCCATATCTTAAGAAACTTTCAAATTCCACCCTATTCACAATTAAAGCCAACATTGCTATTTCAATGACAATCAATGCCTTAGCAATAATTTGTTCTGTTCTGGGGTTATTGAATCCGGTAACTGGAGCAATTGTTCACAATGCCGGGTCCTGTCTTGTTGTTTTGAATGCGGCATTTTTATATGATAGGAAATTTGATGATTCAATTAAAAAGATTGATTCACAAAATATGGAGCATAATCATTATCATATGCACAATGACGGCGAGCATTCCCATTCACATGAGGGTATTGTAATACTGGATGAAATTGAAACCGATGAAGGCGTTAAACATATGCATGTTCATAAGCACGAAATGGCCAGAAGAAACTGTGAAGTTCATCATAACTAATATATATCTGAAAATATTAACATTATTGTAGGTTATATTATGAATGAAAAAATAATATTGGGACTTCCAAAGGGAAGTTTAAATAATGTAAAAAGAGGTAATACCCATCAATTGTTTGTTGATGCAGGTTATGAAGTTAAAGGGTATGAACCTGGTGATGAATCTTACGAAATTATCATTTCAAATGATGAAGACATTGTTGCTTATTTAACTCGTCCGCAATCCACTCCTGTTGAATTGAATCGTGGAATGGTTGATATAGCTATTGTTGGTGAAGATTGGGTAAGGGAAGAGTCCGTTTTAAGAGAAACAAATACTATTAAAATAGGTGATTTGGATTATGGAAAGACCCGTCTGATAGTTGCAGTTCCAAATGATTCACCATATAATAGTTTGTCAGATTTATTTGAAGCAAATAAAGATAGAAAAACTCCTATTTTATGTTTTACCGAATATCCGAATTTAACAAGAAAGCATATTATGGAAAATGAAGTTTATCAGGAAATCTATGGTGATGCAGTACCATTTGTACAGGTCAGAGGTTTGACTGATGGAGACAATGAGATGGTGCAGGTTATCAATTCGGACGGTGCTACTGAGGTATATATTGCAAAAGGTGCTGATTTGATTGTTGACAATACTCAAACAGGCAGCAGTTTAAAGAAAGCAGGTTTAAAAGAAATTGAAACTATAATGCACTCTTCAGCAGGTCTTTATGCAGGTGTAAGCTGTACTGGTGAAAAACTTGAAAAGGCTAAAATGATTTATGAACAACTGCTTGGGGCCATTACAGCAAAGAAATATTTCGATGTCAAATTTAATATTGCCAACAGTAAAATTGAGGAAGTTTCCAGCTATTTGATTGAGAATAAACTTTGTGCTGATGAGCCTACTTTAACTCAGGGGTCTGATTTTTCACAGATCAATGTACTGATTCCTAAGGCAAAATTCCCTGAAATGGTGGATGCTATTAAAGGATTTGATGCAACTTCCATTATTAGAAATGATTTAAAACAGCTCATTGAATAATCATTTCTCTTTTTTACTTTTTTTTAATTATTATTCATTATTTTTTTTGTATTTTTTAATTTATCATTATTTATCATTACCTTTATAAGGTATGCTTGATATAAATAAATATACTAGTTAATAGTTGGGGATAAAAACATGTTAACGTCTGTACAAAAGGAAATATTGCAAACACTAATAAACCTATACCAGTCTTCAGACGGGAAATCTATCAAGGGAGAAGACATTGCTGAAGTCATGAATAGAAATCCGGGAACTATTCGTAATCAGATGCAGTCACTTAGAAGTCTAAGTTTGGTAAAAGGAGTACCTGGTCCTAGAGGTGGATATAAACCAACAATCGAAGCATATCATGCTTTAAATATTTCAATATCAGAAAAAGAAGCAAAAGTTCCAATATATCGTGGAGATGAACGATTAGAAGATATTTCTGTTGCAAGAATTGAATTCACTTCTGTACCCCAACAAGAAGAATGTGAAGCAGCCATTAAAGTCCTTGGAAGTATAAAAGATTTAAGTCTTGGAGATATAATAAAGATAGGTCCAACTCCCGTAAATAATTTGGGAATTATGGGTAAAGTTGTTGGAAGGGATGATATGGACAATATTTTGCTTGTGGATACATCTACAATAAGAAGCATTCCAAAGCAAAGTGTAGGAGATATTGCAAGTAAAAATGTAATTTCCTTAAAAGTCGATTGTAGTTTAAAAGAGGCTGCAAAAATATTCACTGAAAATAAAATTGATGGTGCACCTGTTGTAAAAGATGGTAAGGTAGTTGGTGTATTTACTCTTACTGATTTTGTGCATGCTTTTGCTGATGATAAGGAAGACATTACTGTTGGAGATTTAATGTCAACAAAGGTAATTATTGTAAATGAAGACTTAAAAATTGCAAAAGCAATTGAAATATTATTTAAAAAATCTATTTCAAGATTAATAATAGCGGATAAAGATAATAACCTGCTGGGAATTGTAACAAGAACTGATTTGATTAATTCCATAACTAATTTTGAAGAATTCCCAATTTTTACTAATTAAGTGTGATTTAATGGATAAAGTTAAGCAATTAGAGATAAAAGCAGATATGAAAGTATCTGAATTAATGGAGCAATTTGACAAATCCGGAGTTTTAGGCTCAGGTAGGGTGGCAAGAGCATCCAACATATTATGTGATATGATTAAAGATGATGAAATGAATGTTTTCATGAGCCTTGGAGGGCCGCTGATTCCTGGAGGAATGAGAAATATCGTAACCAATATGGTGCGTGAAAAGCATGTTAACTTAATCATTTCAAGCGGAGCCAATATTACCCATGATTTGCTTGAAGCATTCGGAGGAAATCATTTTCGTGATGAAGGACGTGATGATGAGGATTTAAATGCTGATGGTATAGGAAGAATTGCTGATATTAATGTCGGATCTGATGATTTTACAATATTTGAAAGTGAAATAATTAAGATATTTGAAGATATTTGTTCACGCAAGCCTAAAATATCAATTCAGGAGCTATTATATGAAGTGGGTTTGCTTATTGATGATGAAAATTCATTTGTAGCAACAGCAGCTCGCATGAAGACACCTATTTTTGCTCCTGGTTTAATTGACAGCATGTTCGGATTGCAGTTATGGATGTTTTCACAGGATCATGATTTTACAGTTGATGCTGTGGCAGATATGCATTACTTGTCTGATATTGTCTTTAACAGTGAAAAGATTGGAGGAATACTTTTAGGAGGAGGTTTAACCAAGCATTATACTTTAGCTTCTACATTGCTTATCGGTGGACTTGATTCTGCAATTCAAATAACCATGGATAGACCAGAAGCAGGCAGTTTAAGCGGAGCACCTCTGCAGGAGGCAAAATCCTGGTCCAAAGCCAAATGTGAATCCACTCTTGAAACTGTAATAGGTGATGTTACTGTAATATTTCCATTAATCTATGCCGGTGTTTTAGATAAACTTTAGGTGTTTAAATTGAATTATTTCGTTTTAGGTTTACTTTATATTCTTTCAGGATTTTTCATGAAATTATCCGATGATTCATATGATGAAAATGATAATTTATATCTGGCTATTGTTTTTGGAATATTGTGTGCGCTGGCATCAGGAATAGCTACTGTTTTTAATGCTGATGCAGCATATGTATTTTTTGGAATATTAATCGGAAATCTTCTTGCTTTTAAAATTGATGGTATTCATCATGTAATCACCGTAGTAATTTTTGTTTTAATCTGTTTAATTTGCGGAATACCTCATTTAAGTTTGGTGATTTTGCTTATAACAATTTTGGCGGCATTAAGTGATGAAATTGGTCATGAACTAATATATAATGTCACTGACAACAAGTTTATCCTATCATTTTTTGAGTATAGGTTTGTAATGAAAATAGTAATATTTTTATTAGCATTCTGTGGTGTTTTATCATATTGGACATTTCTATTCTTTATTTTATTTGAATTGTCTTATGTGGCGGCTGGTTTAGTGTTAAAAAAAGATTAAAAAAGGAAAATAATTAATTTTCCTTCTTAGTTTTCTAAATCAATTCCCATTCTTGCAGCAACTCTTGCTAAAAGCACAGTTACAATAACTGCAATAATGGTAACGACAATAGCATATGTAAATAAGCTGGATAATGCACTTCCAGTACCGACATATGTTTCAATTAATTTTTGGATAGCTCCATTCCATGCTAAACCTGCAACGAATGCAAAAGCAGTAGTAATTAAACCTAAAATGGTTTCCATAATTAATTTTGCCACTTCAGATGCCATGCAAATTTCCTCCCTTTAAATTTATTTTTGTTCATTAGCTAAGTAGAACATATTATATTTTATATTTAATCATTAAAATAGTTTTAGTTAATTTTAACATTATTTGAGTAAATTTTCACAGGCGATTTTAGGGTTATCTGCCTCGTAAATGCTTCTTCCAACGATTATTGCATTGGATATTTCTAAAGTTTTTTTAGCATCTCCTCCCTGTTTTCCAACTCCAGGAGATATTATGTATGCATCCTTTCCCACAATATTTCTAATGTCCTGCAATCGATCAAGGCGTGTTGCCGGAGCTACATAGTTGCTTATTCCCATTTCAACTCCCATTTTTGCGATTTCATCTGCAGCTGATTGCAGAAACTTTTTAGCTCCAGGATGTGACATTTCCGTCAGTAAAAATAATTCTTTTTCATATTTGTCTGCAACATCAAGACATGCCTGGACACTGTCCGGACCTACAAATCCATGACAGATTATTGCATCTGCTCCTGCTTTAAATGTCTCTTCACAGATTTTTTCATTTGTCGCGTCAATGTCGGCTACTTTAAAGTCGCATATTACTTTAAAGTCAAATATATCTTTTAATTTTCTGATTATTTCAAGACCCTCTGCAAGTGCTAAAGGATAACCGATTTTAATGGTATCTATATTGTCTTTTACTTTTTCACAGATGTCTATTGCTTCTTTTTCGCTTCCCACATCCAATGCTAAAATCAAATTGTTTTTAATGTTCATGTTTTTATATTTGTTGTTATTGTTTAAATTATTTTTTTTCAAAAT